>NZ_JBFRFG010000068.1:0-379 GCF_052114705.1 Terrabacter sp. 2YAF2 | reverse complement strand
TTTCTCAAACGCGGGCAGGACCGGACCGCATCCGGCATAGTACGGCGCGTGGGACAGGACGGCGTCGAACAGAGGACAAGCGCAGACCGTCCTGAGGCCAAGGCGCTCGTACGCCCCAACTTCACGCAGCGCGCGAACAGGCGGTTCCCGTTCGTGTTGRTTCCGTTCCTRATYCTCAACCTTGTGCAGGTCCTCAAGTCGGGTGTCTCCGGCTGGGCCGTCCTGGGSGCCTTCTTGACCTCTGCATACGGGGCAGTCATCGCGGCGGCGGCCGTGACATTGCTTCTCGCCATGTTTCCCGGCAAGCCTCGGCAGCTGTCCTGAGCTGGTCTTGGGATCGCGGCACACTCGGACGCGCGTAGCCGTCCTGACCGCGGCA
>NZ_JBFRFG010000067.1:0-442 GCF_052114705.1 Terrabacter sp. 2YAF2 | reverse complement strand
CCTCCTCGATGGCGGAGTCGCCGCCGCCGACGACGGCGATGTCCTGGTCGCGGAAGAAGAACCCGTCGCAGGTCGCGCACCACGAGACGCCGTGACCGGACAGCTCCTTCTCGCGGGGCAGGCCGAGCTCACGGTAGGCCGAGCCCATCGCGAGGATGATCGAGCGGGCCCGGTGGGCGGTGCCCTCGCCGTCGGTGACGGTCTTGACGTCGCCGGTCAGGTCCACCGCGGTGACGTCGTCGGTGACGAGCTCGGCGCCGAAGCGCTCGGCCTGGGCGCGCATGCCGTCCATGAGGTCGGGTCCCATGATGCCGTCCTTGAAGCCGGGGAAGTTCTCGACCTCGGTCGTGTTCATCAGCGCGCCGCCAGCGGTCACGGCGCCCTCGAAGACGAGGGGCGCGAGGTTCGCGCGGGCCGCGTAGACGCGTAGACGGCCGCGGTG
>NZ_JBFRFG010000066.1:0-446 GCF_052114705.1 Terrabacter sp. 2YAF2 | reverse complement strand
CGTCGGCGCCGACGGCACCATCACAGCGGACTGCGGGGTCGCCGACGCCTCGTTGGACGGCGGCGAGGTACCAGCGGCGTTCACCGCGGCGACCGTGTAGAAGTACGCCGTCCCGTTGACCAACCCGGTGTCCGTGAAGCTGGTACCGCTCACGCTCGAAGCGATCGCAGTCGCGGACTCACCACCCGCACTCGTCCCGCGGTAGACGTTGTACCCCGTCACCGCAGCCCCACCATTCGACGCCGGAGCCGTCCACGACAACGCCACCGACCCGTTGCCGGGCGTCCCGACCAACCCCGTCGGCGCCGACGGCACCATCACAGCGGACTGCGGGGTCGCCGACGCCTCGTTGGACGGCGGCGAGGTACCAGCGGCGTTCACCGCGGCGACCGTGTAGAAGTACGCCGTCCCGTTGACCAACCCGGTGTCCGTGAAGCTGGTCTGGT
>NZ_JBFRFG010000065.1:0-449 GCF_052114705.1 Terrabacter sp. 2YAF2 | reverse complement strand
CGCTTGGCTTCAGATCGTCTGCGCAACACGGATTGCGTGGAGGCAGGCGATGGGTGGAATCCCGGGGACGTATTCCTGGGCTCAGCGGCAGCAGGCGTTGGGGCTGCTGGAGCAGGGCCTACCGGCGTTGGAGGTAGCGCGGCGGATCGCGGTGGACCGTCGCGCGGTGGGTCGATGGGCCAAGGTGGCCGGTATGACCTTTCGGATGGGGCCCGTCGGTGGCCTCGCGCGCCCTGCCGCACCGGTGAGCGAGGGYGACTGGACCGACGCGCGGGGGCGTCTGACCGAAGCCGGCCGGGGCGTGATCGCGCTGCGGCTGGGCGAGGGCCACCGCCCGGCCCGGATCGCCGCGGAGCTGGGCGTGCACCGATCCAGCGTGACCCGGGAGCTGGCCCGCAACCGCGTCGGCGGGGTGTACTCGGTCCGGATCGCGCAGCAACGCACCCACG
>NZ_JBFRFG010000064.1:0-493 GCF_052114705.1 Terrabacter sp. 2YAF2 | reverse complement strand
CCTTCTGCGAGGACAGCACGGTCTTGGTGGTGCCCGAGCAGGTGTAGGTGTAGGCCGGTGCGGTGCCTGCCTCGGTCCAGGCGCTGGAGCAGGAGTCGATGCTCAGCTGCAGGCCGTTCGTGGCGTCGGTGTCGAGCTTGCTCGAGGTCGTCGGCGCCGAGGTGGTCAGGCTCAGCGAGGCCAGGCTCTGGTTGCCGGTGTTGCTCAAGGTGACGGCGCGCTGGATCGTGTCACCGGGGACGAGGCCGGTCGCGGCGACCGAGAACCGGTTGGTCGTCCCGTCCGGGCCGAGCGCGACCTTGACGGTGCCGGCGGTGACCGAGGCGCTGGCCGAGGTAGTCGACGTGAACGAGCCGTAGGTGCCCAGGCCGGCGACACCGGCCGCGGCGGCCACGAGCGCCACCGAGGCCAGGACCTTGCCCGAGGTGTTCTTCTTGCCGTGCTTCTTCGAGGTGGCGACGCCCATGGTGACTGCTCCTGGTGTGAGTCCGGC
>NZ_JBFRFG010000063.1:0-493 GCF_052114705.1 Terrabacter sp. 2YAF2 | reverse complement strand
CCTTCTGCGAGGACAGCACGGTCTTGGTGGTGCCCGAGCAGGTGTAGGTGTAGGCCGGTGCGGTGCCTGCCTCGGTCCAGGCGCTGGAGCAGGAGTCGATGCTCAGCTGCAGGCCGTTCGTGGCGTCGGTGTCGAGCTTGCTCGAGGTCAGCGGCGCGGAGGTGGTCAGGCTCAACGAGCCGAGGTTCTGGTTGCCGGTGTTGCTCAGTGTGACGGCGCGCTGGATCGTGTCGCCGGGGACGAGGCCGGTCGCGGCGACCGAGAACCGGTTCGCGGCACCGGGCTGGCCGAGCTCGACCTTGACGGTGCCGGCGGTGACGGCGGCGCTGGCCGAGGTCGTGGAGGTGAACGAGCCGTAGGTGCCCAGGCCGGCGACACCGGCCGCGGCGGCCACGAGCGCCACCGAGGCCAGGACCTTGCCCGAGGTGTTCTTCTTGCCGTGCTTCTTCGAGGTGGCGACGCCCATGGTGACTGCTCCTGGTGTGAGTCCGGC
>NZ_JBFRFG010000062.1:0-509 GCF_052114705.1 Terrabacter sp. 2YAF2 | reverse complement strand
TGTCTCAGGACATCGGAATGGCGTGTCGCAGGTCATCGGCATAACCGGATCCGGCAGGGTCGGTGGTGTCGAAGCGTCGTCTTGTCATCACAGCCGTCCTGGCCGGTTCCTCGCAGTCCGAGGTTGCCCGCACGTACGGGGTCTCGCAGGGCTGGATCAGCCGCCTCATGGCCCGGTACCGCGCCGAAGGGGAAGCGGCGTTCGAGCCGGCCTCGCGGGCCCCGCACACCTCGCCGGGGGSCCACCAGCGCCCGGGTCATCGAGCTGATCCTGCAGCTGCGCACCGAGCTAACCGGYCAGGGCCACGACGCCGGTGCGGACACCATCGGCTGGCACCTGTTGCACCGCCACCGCGTGAACGTGTCCCGGGCCACGATCCACCGGATCCTGGTGCGCCATGCCGCCGTCACGCCGGACCCGAGCAAACGGCCCAAGTCGTCCTACATCCGGTTCGAGGCCGACCTGCCGAACGAGACCTGGCAGTCCGACTTCACCCACTACCGCCTCAC
>NZ_JBFRFG010000061.1:0-532 GCF_052114705.1 Terrabacter sp. 2YAF2 | reverse complement strand
AGGCCGCGAGTCCATCCCAGACCGAAAAACTTTCCACACCATACGGATGCCCGTTGGCGTCATATCCGGTATTAGCTCCGGTTTCCCGGGGTTATCCCAGAGTCTGGGGCAGGTTACTCACGTGTTACTCACCCGTTCGCCACTGATCACAAGGAGCAAGCTCCCTGATCACCGTTCGACTTGCATGTGTTAAGCACGCCGCCAGCGTTCGTCCTGAGCCAGGATCAAACTCTCCGTTGATGTTCAAACACCCACCCCCGAAAAGAGGATGAGCAAACTTTGAACCCCTGAAGGGCTCGAAAACCTGACTGAAGCCGAACCACCAGCTCAAAAAGCTAGAAGTTCGATTCAACCAAAGGATAATTCGCCCGAAACCAACCCAGACCACCCTCATGGATGAATCCGAGCCAGACCCCGGGACGAGGTAATTGGCATCGATTTTTGACACGCTGTTGAGTTCTCAAGAATCGGACACACACCATCAACCACCTCAACGAGAAGGCATCCGGGGCAACCCTTCAAACTTACCCGC
>NZ_JBFRFG010000060.1:0-674 GCF_052114705.1 Terrabacter sp. 2YAF2 | reverse complement strand
TACTCCTCGGCGGGGGAGACCCATGTGAGTGTCGATGAGCTGGCCGGGGTCACCGGGGTCGACACGAGCGCGGGCGCGACCGGGACCGGGACGGCCTTCAGTTCCGGGTCGGTCACCACGGCCCAGCCGAACGAGATCCTGTTCGGGGTGGTCGGGGTGGAGTCTGCTGCCACCGTGCCGGCCTGGGCGGCCGGTTGGAGTGGGCTGCCGAACCTGAGCGTGTCCACTGATGACCTGGCGACGGCCTTCCGCGTCACGACCGCGACGGGTGCCTACACCGCGTCGGGCACCAGCGGAGGCCAATGGATGGCCGCCATCACCGCCCTCAAGACCGGCGCCGCCAGTCCGCCGTCGGTGCCGTCGGCGCCGACAGGGCTGGTGGGGAGGGCCGGGAACGCGTCAGTGTCCTTGTCGTGGACGGCTCCGGGGTCGAACGGCGGGGCTGCGGTGACGGGGTACAACGTGTACCGCGGGACGAGCGCGGGTGGTGAGTCGTCGGTGCCGGTGGCCTCGAGCGTGAGCGGGACCAGCTTCACGGACACCGGGTTGGTCAACGGGACGGCGTACTTCTACACGGTCGCCGCGGTGAACGCCGCTGGTACCTCGCCGCCGTCCAACGAGGCGTCGGCGACCCCGCAGTCCGCTGTGATGGTGCCGTCGGCGCCGACGGGGTT
>NZ_JBFRFG010000059.1:0-722 GCF_052114705.1 Terrabacter sp. 2YAF2 | reverse complement strand
GGGACGGCGTACTTCTACACGGTCGCCGCGGTGAACGCCGCTGGTACCTCGCCGCCGTCCAACGAGGCGTCGGCGACCCCGCAGTCCGCTGTGATGGTGCCGTCGGCGCCGACGGGGTTGGTCGGGACGCCCGGSAACGGGTCGGTGGCGTTGTCGTGGACGGCTCCGGCGTCGAATGGTGGGTCGGCGGTGACGGGGTACAACGTGTATCGCGGGACGAGTGCGGGTGGTGAGTCCGCGACTGCTCTCGCGTCGAACGTGAGCGGGACCAGCTTCACCGACACGTCGGTCAGCAACGGGACGGCGTACTTCTACCGGGTGGCTGCGGTGAACGCGGTCGGCACGTCGGCGTTGTCGAACGAGGCGTCGGGGACTCCGCAGGCCGCGGTGGCGGCGGGCTACGTGGGTCGGGTCGCGTCGGCGACGGCGTCGGCGGCGCGGACGACGACCACGCTGACGGTCGGCTCGAGCGGGGTGCAGGCGGGGCACACCCTGGTGGTGTCGTCGTTGTTGTCCTCGACGAGCATCACGGGTGCCGTGTCGGTCAAGGACAGCGCGGGCAACACGTACGCGGTGGTTCGGGACGTCAACGACGGGTCGGCGGGTGACCGCGCGGTCACGGTGGTCGCGCTGTCGGTCAAGGCGTTGCCGGCGGGGTCGACGATCACGCTGACCTACTCCTCGGCGGGGGAGACCCATGTGAGTGTCGATGAGCTGGCCGG
>NZ_JBFRFG010000058.1:0-841 GCF_052114705.1 Terrabacter sp. 2YAF2 | reverse complement strand
CCACCCACTTGATTTGATATCTCCATAGAGTTTCGGCTGTCATAGCGAAGGGGAAACGCCCGGCTCCATTCCGAACCCGGAAGCTAAGCCCTTCAGCGCCGATGGTACTGCACTGGTGACGGTGTGGGAGAGTAGGACGCAGCCGGACAACCATTAAGACGACAACCCCGCCAGGACACCTGGCGGGGTTGTTGTATATCCATACCCTTTTCGCAGGGCCTGTACGTTCATCCACGACTCTCAATCCTGTCACCGCCCGTGTGCCGGTCATAACGGGCCCTGTCTCGTCTTTGGGCCGCCGTTGGTCTTTATGCTCGTCAGCAGCTATAAAGCCCCGATTTGCAGATCCTCGGCGCCCTCGGCCACTGGAAGGCGTCTTCGGCCGAGGTCCCTCCGCGCAGTTCATGATGAACTCCGTCGTCATCGGGGGTCGTGACCGTGGTGCTCGGGCTCATACTTGTCACGCCGATCGTGGCCTTCGACACGTTGGCCCTGACGCTGCTGTGGTGGAGTCATTAAGCTGCCAATCTCGGGGCCTGATGGTTTCTCGGAAGGGCGGCTCGACACTTACCAGATGCAGATGGTCCCGTTCATGGCGAACGCGTTCTCGATCTTCCTCTTCTACCAGTACTTCGACTCGATCCCGAAGGGCCCCGGCGCGCCTGCCGGAAGCGTTCGGGAGGCGGTTGCCGTTGTGTGAGTCCCCTTGTGTGGTGGGGTTTGAGGCCCGGCATGTCGTGAGGACGTGAAGGGGCCATCGGCGGGATCTTCGGTGTGTACGGCCAAGTACTCATCGAAGAGGAGCCACACCGATGGCCTTGCCCCAGTCTGCCCTGTCCGA
>NZ_JBFRFG010000057.1:0-855 GCF_052114705.1 Terrabacter sp. 2YAF2 | reverse complement strand
GTGGTGAAGTCGATGCCTTTGGGGAAGAACTCGCGGATCAGGCCGTTGGTGTTCTCGTTGGTGCCGCGCTGCCACGGTGAGTGCGGGTCGCAGAAGTAGACCTTGCAGTCGGCCGCGACGGCGAACCGGGCGTGCTCGGCCAGCTCGGCGCCTTGGTCCCAGGTCAGCGTCTTGACCAGGTGGGYGGGCAGCGCCGTGACCATCTCGATGAGCCGGTCGGTGACGGTGGMCGCGTCGTGCCGGGCCGGGAGCCGGGCGATCATGGTGTACCGGGTGGTGCGCTCGACCAGCGTGATCGCTGCGGTCCGGTTCCCGGCGCCCAGGATCAGGTCGCCTTCCCAGTGTCCGGGCATGGCCCGGTCGGTGGCCTCGGCCGGGCGGGCGGTGATGGTGGCATCCCCGACCCAAGATTGGCCCCGGGGCCGAGCGGCCAGCTTCGAGGCCGGCACCCGATGGGTCCGCCCCGACCGCAGCGCCTTCTCYCTAGCCAGCTCCGCGCGCAGGCTGCCCCGGCCCTGGACGTACAGCGCCTGGTAGAGCGTCTCGTGGGAGATCTGCATGGACTCATCCTGCGGGTAGCGCAACGCCAGCTCGCCCTGGATCTGCTGCGGGGACCAGTGCGCGTTCAACCCCGCGATGACTTCGGCCCGCAGCGCGGCGTGCTCTGGCCGGTCCAGTTTCCGCGGCTGGGGCCGGGCCCGGTTGGCGTGGGTGCGTTGCTGCGCGATCCGGACCGAGTACACCCCGCCGACGCGGTTGCGGGCCAGCTCCCGGGTCACGCTGGATCGGTGCACGCCCAGCTCCGCGGCGATCCGGGCCGGGCGGTGGCCCTCGCCCAGCCGCAGCGCGATCACG
>NZ_JBFRFG010000056.1:0-881 GCF_052114705.1 Terrabacter sp. 2YAF2 | reverse complement strand
GTACGGAAGGTGCAGCAGCCGAAGGACCCGGGTCGTGCGCTCCACGAGCGTGCCGATCGCCGAGCGCTGGTCCTTTCCGATGATCAGGTCTCCTTCCCAGTGCCCAGCCTCGGACCGGTCCTCRGGCGGAAACGGTCGCTCGTGGACCGTGCGCATGGGCTGCTCGAACCGGGCCCGTCGACGCTCGGTTCGCTGATGGGCGCGGCGATGGTTGCGTTCGGTGCGCAGCGGCGACCGGCGCTGCGGGGCCAGCGGTGAAGGCCGGACCAGCACCGAACCGGGTTGRTAGAGAGCTTGATAGATGCTTTCGTGACACAGCCACATGTCCGGCCGTTCGGGGAAGGCGGAGCGCAGGTGGCGACTGATCTGCTGCGGGCTCCATCGCTGCGCCAACCGCTCGKCGACATGCCGCCCCAGCTCGGYGTTGGTGTCAACGCGACGCCCGGGACGGCGGGCGCGACGCGTGGTCGCGGCCCGGTGCGCGTCGAACGGGCGGTACCCCGCGGCGCCGGTCGCGTTGCGACGTAGCTCGCGGGAGATCGTCGAGGGCGCTCGTCCTAGGCGCTGCGCGATCTGCCGAATGCCGAGCCCGGCATGGCGGAGATCGGCGATCTGGATCCGCTCGTCCTGGGAGAGRTACCGGCTGCTGATCTGACGCACCGCCAGACGYTCCAAGCCGGGCACGAACCCGACGACACGGCCGCGGCGGTAGACCTTGTAACCGCRGGCCCAGTTGTTCCCCGCGGTACGGGACACGCCGACCTCGCGTGCGGCCGCCAGGACACTCCACCCCCGCTCGCGCAGCTCCATGAACCGTTGACGCTTGGCCGACTGCGGGCGACGCCCCGGCCCCTTCTTGACACGACGAGACGACATCTTCA
>NZ_JBFRFG010000055.1:0-905 GCF_052114705.1 Terrabacter sp. 2YAF2 | reverse complement strand
GAGGCTGCGCCCTCTGGGGTCATTGGCTGGCAGTACGACCAGGCTTTGAACTTCGACTACGGCCTTCTCGTTTCGATCGCTGGCGCGCTCTGGAACCTCGGCGGCAGGCTCGTTTTCCGGTTCGGGTGGCAAGTGAGGGTCAGTCGGACAAGCACCCGATGGCCGCACCGGCGAAAGGTGGTCGGCAGACGCCGGATGCGCTACAAGAAGGACGCCCTTGCGCAACTTCCGGGCCTGGTCGAAGCGGTGCACCGCGAAGGTCCTCGGGCGCTTTCTCAGACTTTTGACCCGACGCCGCATGCGAGCAGCACAACCGTGCTGTCCGACTCGAGCGCCGACCTATAGATCGGTTTCCGCACATGGCGCCGAGCGAGCTTTTCATGATCGGGTGGCCGCGGATTAGTCCGTACCCTGCAGCCATGGATGACCACGGCCGCCGCGTCCTCGCGCCACTCAGGGAAGCGTGGACCGCGTTCGAAGACGGCACCGCGAGCCTGCTGGACCTCTCCCGTCTGGCCGAACAAGCGGCCGGAGCGCTGGACAACGCGTCCGCGCCACTGCCTCAACTGCTGCGGAAGGCTACAAGCGATCTGGAGTTCGCCTCGTACACGAATGACCAGGAGAACCATCTTCAAGTAGGGCGGCAGATTCTCGAGCCCGTCCTTGCCGAGTGGGCGGGCTGAGATGGGACGTCCTTTTCTGCCGCGGGGCGGTCGTGCCTGCGGCATCATCGCGGACATGACGCAGCGGATCTCCCTGCCTGACGCCGGCGTGGAACTCGAGCTCCCGGAAACCGAGGACGGCTACATCTCGGCTGTTCTTTGTCGGAAACCCGGCGGCACGGTCTCATGGCAGGCGCGCCCTCCCGAGGGTGAAGGCGACGCTTGGGTCACGGTCGCCCTCGA
>NZ_JBFRFG010000054.1:0-976 GCF_052114705.1 Terrabacter sp. 2YAF2 | reverse complement strand
GGCGCCGACGGTGGCGCGGGGGTCGGGGATCGCGCCGGAGTCGGTCTCGTCGATGAGGGCGGCCTCGGCAGCGGCCTCGGCGGGGGTGGCGGTGTCCTCGAGGGCGGCGAGGTAGTGCTCGGCGTCGAGGGCGGCGGCGCAGCCGGAGCCSGCSGCSGTGATGGCCTGGCGGTAGGTGTGGTCGACGAGGTCGCCGCAGGCGAAGACGCCGGGCAGGTTGGTACGCGTGGAGCGGCCGTCGACGAGCACGTAGCCCGCGTCGTCGGTCTCGACGACACCCGTGACGAGCTCGTTGCGGGGGTCGTGGCCGATCGCGACGAAGAGACCGGTGATCGCGAGCTCGCGGGTGTCGCCGGTGACCGTGTCGCGCAGCGTGACACCGCTGAGCTTGCCCTCGCCGTGGATCTCGGCGACCTCGGAGTTCCACGCGAAGCGGATCTTGTCGTTCGCGTGGGCCCGGTCGGCCATGATCCTGCTCGCSCGCAGCTCGTCGCGGCGGTGGATGATCGTCACGGTGCGGGCGAACTTCGTCAGGAAGGTCGCCTCCTCGATGGCGGAGTCGCCGCCGCCGACGACGGCGATGTCCTGGTCGCGGAAGAAGAACCCGTCGCAGGTCGCGCACCACGAGACGCCGTGACCGGACAGCTCCTTCTCGCGGGGCAGRCCGAGCTCACGGTAGGCCGAGCCCATCGCGAGGATGACCGAGCGGGCCCGGTGGACCGTGCCCTCGCCGTCGGTGACGGTCTTGACGTCGCCGGTCAGGTCCACCGCGGTGACGTCGTCGGTGATCAGCTCGGCGCCGAAGCGCTCGGCCTGGGCGCGCATCTCGTCCATGAGGTCGGGTCCCATGATGCCGTCCTTGAAGCCGGGGAAGTTCTCGACCTCGGTCGTGTTCATCAGCGCGCCGCCAGCGGTCACGGCGCCCTCGAAGACGAGGGGCGCGAGGTTCGCGCGGGCCGCGTAGACGGCCGCGGTG
>NZ_JBFRFG010000053.1:0-1010 GCF_052114705.1 Terrabacter sp. 2YAF2 | reverse complement strand
GTGGAACTCGAGCTCCCGGAAACCGAGGACGGCTACATCTCGGCTGTTCTTTGTCGGAAACCCGGCGGCACGGTCTCATGGCAGGCGCGCCCTCCCGAGGGTGAAGGCGACGCTTGGGTCACGGTCGCCCTCGAGGAGGACACAGTGGTGGCCACGTCGTGGTCGTCATGGCGCGTCCGCTACGACGTGATCAGCGGCCTCGAGAGGGGCCGCGACTTCACCAAGTGAACGGCCGGAAACGCCGCGAGTCTGGCGTCGTTCGTTGCTTAGCTGAGGGGCAGACGAGTTATCACCGGTGCGAGATCGGCGAGGCTCCGGCCGCCTGTGCCCACAGGTGCCGCAGCTCGGGGTAGTTGGTGACTGCCACCGGCAGCCGCACCACGCGCTCGGTCACCAGTTCCACCCATCCCGGCCCGAACCCTCTGCTACCAGGGCGGACCTGACGCACGTCCTTCCACGCAATGCGCGTCCGCCTAAGCCCGTGGACAATCACCACACCTTCAGGCTCAGCCAGCACTCGCGTGCAGAACTCCGAAATAGCTCTCGCAGTCAAGAACGCAGCCATCGCGACATGAAGGTACCTCAGGAGATGCCAAGGGTTTCCTTGGTCCATGGGCCGGAGATACATAGCTGCAAAGGCAGCCGCCTCAGAGAGCCGCAGGGCCAACATCCTCCCCCGCCAGGGCGGACGCCAGGCGTCCACAACTGGGGCCGACGGCGCGGCTAGCGGACGTGCCTTACCGAGCAATCCCGGGCGAAATGGCAACGTCATGCGGTCATCATGCCCGACAGTGCGGCGTGCCGGCATTGTTCCGTCCGCGCTTCCTGTAGCAGCGTTCCCAGTCCACGAGGAACATCCGCACATCAGCGTGAGGTGTTTAGCGTCAAGGGCTGAGCGGGTGCCGGTGTCCTCGTCGTCGGTCCCTGCATAGCTAATCGAGGTCGTGCTCGGCAGCGTGTGATCGGGTTGTGTCGACGACGGGACGGGGCGGCCTGCGATGTCCGACGAG
>NZ_JBFRFG010000052.1:0-1034 GCF_052114705.1 Terrabacter sp. 2YAF2 | reverse complement strand
GGGAACCGCCTGTTCGCGCGCTGCGTGAAGTTGGGGCGTACGAGCGCCTTGGCCTCAGGACGGTCTGCGCTTGTCCTCTGTTCGACGCCGTCCTGTCCCACGCGCCGTACTATGCCGGATGCGGTCCGGTCCTGCCCGCGTTTGAGAAAACGGCCGCTGACGTCGCACGCTCATGCCGCCGGTCGATCGCACCGATGATCGGGCGTTGACGATCTCGACCGAGCACTCACGACGCTGAAGCCCGGCGCCATGGGCAGCGCCGCGCCGACGGCGGATCTCATCGCGGATCGGTGAACGCGGCGCGCCAGGCGGGTGGATCGAAGTCCCTAGCGTAGTAACGGGTATCGCGGAGCATGCGCCCGTCCGGGGCGAACTCCATCACCAGGACGACATGCCACACGTCGCCCTCGCCGTAGTCACTGGACGCTTCGATGAGCCACGATCGGTGCGCACCCGTGACTCGGTTGATTGTCAGGGACGGCGGCGGGCCGGGGAAGGATTCCTGCATCGCTCGCATCCGGTCGCGGCCCGTAATGCGTTCCCCCGACTGGGGCATCTCCATCACGTAGTCCTCGTGGCGCAGTTCGAACTCGTCCGACGCCGAGAGCCCGCCTGCGGCGGAGAACAGCCGCTCTAGCCCCTCGCGCATCGCCATCGCATCGTCGGTGTCGATGGCCCGACGGAAAACCTCCAGTACGGCATTCATACCGTGAAAGTCTGAACCTCCGGCTTGCCTTCTGCCACCGTGTGCCGCTATCGCCATCCGAATGTCGCCATCCGCACATGCCGCGAGGGGCGTTTCACGCGGTGCACGGGCCATGGGACGATTCGGGCGTGAATGGCGGCGAGCCGATCGACCAGAAGTCCCCAGCCGCGCCTCGAACGTGGGATTCGACCATCGGCCCCGACGGAATCGGTTACCTGATCGAGGCTGCGCCCTCTGGGGTCATTGGCTGGCAGTACGACCAGGCTTTGAACTTCGACTACGGCCTTCTCGTTTCGATCGCTGGCGCGCTCTGGAACCTCGGCGGCAG
>NZ_JBFRFG010000051.1:0-1088 GCF_052114705.1 Terrabacter sp. 2YAF2 | reverse complement strand
TGTACTCGGCCTGGACGTTGGTGACACGTAGGCGTTGACGACGAGGAGAACCTCCGGGTGAGGTGTGGATTGTCGAAGTCACACACCGTCCGGAGGTTCTCGTGCCCCACGCTAACGCCCGTCTCAACGTCCATGGTCGTCGTCTGCTGGTCGATCGGGTCCGCCACCAGGGGTGGGCCGTGGCCCACGCAGCGAAAGCGATGGGGATCTCGCGGCAGTGCGCCCACCGATGGGTCGCCAGGTACGACGCCGAGGGCGAGGCCGGGCTGGTCGACCGGTCCTCACGACCGCACTCAAGCCCCACGCGGACCCCGGCGACGGTCGAGAAAGCCGTGCTGGCCGCCCGGGTTGAGCACCGGCGCGGGCAGGACTGGCTCGGGCCCGAGCTCGGCCTGCCACCGCGCACCGTCAGCCGGGTCTTGCGCCGCCACGACGTGCCATACCTGCGTCACTGCGACCCGCTGACCGGCGAGGTGATCCGCTCCAGCAAGTCCACCGCGGTCCGCTACGAACGCGACCGTCCTGGCGAGCTGGTCCACGTGGACGTCAAGAAGATCGGGCGCATCCCTGACGGCGGCGGCTGGAAAGCCCACGGCCGCTCAATGGGCAGGACCGCGGCGAACAAGAAGGCCCGGATCGGCTACGACTACGTCCACTCCATGGTCGATGACCACTCCCGCCTGGCCTACAGCGAGATCCTCCCGGACGAGAAGGGCGCCACCTGCGCCGCGTTCATCCTGCGCGCCGCGCAGCACTTCGCCGGCCACGGCATCACCACCATCGAGCGCGTCATCACCGACAACCACTTCAGCTACCGCAACAGCACCGACGTCAAGAACGCCATGACCGCGCTCGGAGCCACCCACAAGTTCATCAAGCCACACTGCCCCTGGCAGAACGGCAAGGTCGAACGGTTCAACCGCACCCTGGCCACCGAATGGGCCTACCGCCAGGTCTTCACCAGCAACGACGAGCGAGCCTCCGCCCTTGCACCCTGGCTGCATGAGTACAACACTCGACGACGCCACACCGCCCTGAAAGGCCTCCCCCCGATCAGCCGTCTGTCACCAACGTCGTGACCGGGTACA
>NZ_JBFRFG010000050.1:0-1099 GCF_052114705.1 Terrabacter sp. 2YAF2 | reverse complement strand
AGACCCTGTCCTCCCGGAGCTCGTTCAACGACATCCTCGTGACTCCACGTTCTGGCAGGGGCTCGCGCGTCCCCAAAACCCCCGTGACTACAGCCCTGACAACAGGTAGTTCCAAGAGCCAAGACGCAGCGCTCATCCTCATCTGCCGCAGACCGGTAGATCGATGGGCCAGCCGCGCGTCCGTGCATGGGCTACTTCGCGGGCCTGAACTCCCCGCGCGGCGGCTCCTCTTCGACCGGCGACATGCCGGGGAGGATCCCCACCTCGGCGAGTTCTTCGACGGTGAGGCTGGCCCAGCCATCTGGCGACGACAGCCGTTCAAGCATTCCCGGCGTCACGAAGACGGTCTTCCCCGCGACCTCGTATGGCAACTTGTCATCGGTCGGCACCCGACGAACGTACCTCGCCGCAGGTCCTCGGGGTGTCTCTGCGAGACGTCCGGTCATGCCGCGAGTCGGAAACCCTGGGGCACACTCTGATTCAAAGTCTTACGCTGCCTGAATGGCCGAGCGGATCATGTACCTCCAGCTCAAGACGGGTCACAACACGGATCGCGGGCCCGCCTGGATCGCCCGAGTGCGCTTCACACGCAGCTGGCGGACGGCATACGTCCACGGGCGAACGTTGGCACGCGTCACAGGGACGGCCAGGGCCAACTTCGATTCCAACTTCTACGACGTCGAAACAGGCAAAGAGTTCTGGATGTCAGGGCCCAAGCGCGATCGCACCGACGGGCGATACTCCAGCCAGCAACCCCACGTCGACGAAGACGTTCGGGATGACTACGCGGCCTTTCTAGCCGGCTCACCGCTGCCCGGTCGCGAGGCCGGTTAGCGCGCTGCCCGACGCACTCATCTGGCGCGCGGCGGGCGGTCGTCCGAAGCTGCCGGTCCTTCTGGAACAAGAGGTTCGGCAGCTCCAACGCTGTCCCTGGACCGGCCAGCTATGAGAGCCAGTCCACCCAGCCAAATGCGATGTCGTTCGCCGCTCCGACTGCGAGCCGTCCTCGCCTGCCGCGCAGGATCTGAGCCGCAAGGATCAGCAGCCACGCGAGAACGCTTAAGCCGAAGAGCGCGGAGCCGACAAGCAAGTCCGTCAT
>NZ_JBFRFG010000049.1:0-1101 GCF_052114705.1 Terrabacter sp. 2YAF2 | reverse complement strand
GCGGCAGATGAGGATGAGCGCTGCGTCTTGGCTCTTGGAACTACCTGTTGTCAGGGCTGTAGTCACGGGGGTTTTGGGGACGCGCGAGCCCCTGCCAGAACGTGGAGTCACGAGGATGTCGTTGAACGAGCTCCGGGAGGACAGGGTCTGCAGTCCCGCTGCGGGTCAGCATGTCGTCGAGTGATGCGAGGACATCGAGGATGGAGCGTGGTTCAAACTGTCCGGCCAGCCTTTTGGCTTTGACGCGCACGTTATTGGGCGTCGGTCCGGCATCAATGACCGAGTGGTGCCACAGCCGGCTATGGTGCGCGCAGCGATTGCGCAAGTAGACCAGCGCTCTCACCCGGTATGCGAAGCCGCCCTTCGCCACCCCGATGCTGGTCGCTACATCCTCACCCAGCGCGCCCTTGGCGCCGCGTTCGATGCACTTCGACAGCGTCCCGAATGACCAGGCTTCGATCCCCGACCAAACGGGCAGGTCACGAAAGTCTACGGAACCAGAATCCGTAGTCCTGAAGCGCAGGATGTGGCGTTCCTTGCTCCGCTCGATGTCGCGCAAGCACGACGCCAGGGTGCGCTCACCCCCACCCACGTCGGTGTAGAAGTCCTCTTCGAGGTAACGGCCGCAGGGTCCATGGACGTCGGCGATGATGCGGGCTGTGTAGGCCCGCAACAGGAGTTCGACGCGAGCGAGCGGGCGGACGAGCCTGGTCCTCAGATCCTCGTCGGCTTCGTAGATCGCCCGGATATCAGCGAAGGTCGATCCAGACTCGAACGAGTTGTCTCCCAAGTGAGGAGCACGCTGGAAGTACCGCGCATAGCCTGAGAATCGGTAGTAGTTGTGCGCGGCGAGGAATGCAGAGCACGCGGCGTCGTCCTCAATGACGAGGCCCCGCCGACCCAGCAGATCGACCTGCTCGGCAACGGACAGGCTCGGCTTCATGACACCCCGGAAAGAAAGAGGCCCCTCCCATTTGAGCTTCAGAGAGAGGCTTGGGAGGGGGTCGATTGGCTCCACTGTAGCCGATGGAGCGCTGGGTGCAGGGCCAGGTCGGCAGACCCACCTGCCCGCTCATGGGCACGACCGCGCTGATGGCGGCA
>NZ_JBFRFG010000048.1:0-1425 GCF_052114705.1 Terrabacter sp. 2YAF2 | reverse complement strand
AGGTGCCCAGGCCGGCGACACCGGCCGCGGCGGCCACGAGCGCCACCGAGGCCAGGACCTTGCCCGAGGTGTTCTTCTTGCCGTGCTTCTTCGAGGTGGCGACGCCCATGGTGACTGCTCCTGGTGTGAGTCCGGCCGGATCGGGCCGGAAGGCTGCGGGTCGGAGGTTCCCCTTCCGACACCTGAACTCTGCCGGGCCGAACGCAAGACAAAACCGCCCAAACACCAAGGAATCCCGCAAGAAACACACAACCTCACGGCATACGACAAGAACCCGCCCACCGAAGACGGTGAGCGGGGTCCAGACGTTCGTGAGGCCGCCGGTGTCAGGCGTTGTCGTCGGGCTCGTCGTTGCTCTCGTCGTCGTCGGTGTCGCTGGTCGTCCAGATGCTGCGGAGGGTGAGGAGGACGAACCCGGCGAGGGCACCCCAGAGGACCCAGCCCTGACCCAGCGCCCCCCGCACGCCACGAATGACGTCACCGACATGAGGGACGACGAGGGTGGCCTCCCAGACGGTGTCACCGTCGAGGGTCGCGACCCAGGGGTCGACGTTGGAGTTGGCGTCCCCCTTGGTCACGACCGTGCGTCGGCCTACAGCGTCGGTCCCGAGCTTGACGATGCGGTGGGTCTCGACGCGGTGGTCCTCGACCGGGATCCCGTAGGTGATGACATCACCGACGCGCACATCGGCGACGGCACGCGGGATGGTCACGACGACGTCGCCCGGGTTGATGCCGGGCGACATCGAGCCCGTGAGCATCGTGGCGGTGCGGTAGCCGAAGACGTGCGGACCGATGGCCAGCAGGAGGAAGGCTGCAGCGGCAGTCGTCGCGATCACGGTCGCCGTGATCTGCCACAGGCGCCGCACCAGACCCACCGTCGTCGACGGTTCGAGCTCGTCGCCATTCGGGTCGGTCCACTCGCGGTCCTCTGCGACGGGCGTGACCGGGTGGCTGTCGTGGTCGAGGCGGATCGACAGGGCCGCGAGCTTCGTCTCGAGTGGAATGGCACTCATTGGGTTTCCTTCGTGCTCAAGCGATATGCGGCCACGGTTCGCCGGGTGCTGGTGCGGTGCCGGCCCGGGTTTCCGAGGCCGGCACCGCCGGTGATGCGGTAGTGCTGGGGTCAGCGGTTGGTGGCGGCGCGCTGGGTGCCGGTGAAGTCGAAGTTGATGACGCTGGACTGGCCCTGGAAGGTGTTGTCCGCGGCAACCGGGAAGGCGAGGTTGACGCGCAGGTTGTCGGTCTGGCCGTTGGTGAGTGCGGCAAGGTTGGTCAGCGCGACGTTGGCGCCGATGACCTTCTGCGAGGACAGCACGGTCTTGGTGGTGCCCGAGCAGGTGTAGGTGTAGGCCGGTGCGGTGCCTGCCTCGGTCCAGGCGCTGGAGCAGGAGTCGATGCTCAGCTGCAGGCCGTTCGTGGCGT
>NZ_JBFRFG010000047.1:0-1725 GCF_052114705.1 Terrabacter sp. 2YAF2 | reverse complement strand
TGAGGTGTTTAGCGTCAAGGGCTGAGCGGGTGCCGGTGTCCTCGTCGTCGGTCCCTGCATAGCTAATCGAGGTCGTGCTCGGCAGCGTGTGATCGGGTTGTGTCGACGACGGGACGGGGCGGCCTGCGATGTCCGACGAGATACCGCAAGGGTTCTCAATGCCGCAGAAGGCTCACCCCGCCCCAGCTCTTGGTGGCTAGCGCCTCGTGCTGGTGGCTTGGTGCTGATGCTCTGATGCTCTGGTGCTGGATGTCGTTATGCCGCAGTGGTGCTCGCGGTCTCCTTCCACCTGGTGGTGCCGTGGGCGGCGATGACCGGGTCCCACGCCCGCTGCTGGACGACGACGGCGTACAGCTGACGCAAGATCGCGCCGGCGACCGCGGTCTGCGCCTGGGTCGGGGTGAGCCGATTGGCCTCGCGGCCGGTGAGGTATCGGTAGCGGGCGGCGTACACCCGGTTCGTCTGCAGGCACCCCCACACCGCGCGCCACGCGGCGACCCGCAGCTGCGGCCGGCCGGCGCCGGTGACCCGGGCCCGGCCGGTGAAGGTGCCGGACTTGCGTTCCCGCGGCGCCAGGCCGGCGTGCTTGACCACCGCCCGGGCGGAGGTGAACCGGGTCAGGTCGCCGGTCTGGGCCAGGATCGCCGCGGCCCCGACCGCCGACAGACCGTCGATGCTCGTGACCAGCGCGGTCAGGCCCAGCTCGTCGAGGACGCACACCATCCTGGTTTCGATGTCGGTCAGGTTGGACCGGGCGGTGTCCCAGTCTGCGAGGGTCCACTCGAGCCGTTCGAACACCGCCGGCCGGTGCGCCACCACACCCGCGGTGTCGGTCAACGCGGCGAAGAGGCGGCGGACGATCCGCAGGCACGGGCGGACCCCGCCACGACGGACCAACTCGGCGCGGACGGCTCGCTCGAACCGGGCCAGCCCGAGCCGCCTCGTCCGGGCCAGGTTCCCACCGTCCCGGCGAACGACGACGGCCAGCGCGGCGACCCACGTGGCGGAGCGGAACGGGTGCTTCGCGGTCTCGAGCGCGGCCGGCCACACGCACTCGAGCAGGTCCCGAACGATCTGCACGGCCGCGACATGCTCCCCGATGAGCTCCTCGCGGCGGGTCCCGAGGTGACGCAGCCGGGTCCAGGCCGGGTTGGACTCGTCGACCGGTTCGGGCAGGTAGCAGCGCAGCTGCCCGGTCAGCCGGGCGATGAGCACGGCGTCCTTGTCGTCGGTCTTGTCCGTCGTCAGGTCCTCGGTCTTCCGGGCCCAGGAGGAGGCGGCGGGCTGCACGCACACGAACGACATGCCCCGTTCGGCGGCGAGCTGCGCCAGGACCATCCACCGGTGCCCGGTCGGCTCACACGCCACCGTCACCCCGGCGAACCCTGCACGCGAGGCGCGGTCCGCGGCCCAGTCCAACGCCGACCCGAGGTCCCACGCCTTGCAGCGAAACGTCCGCCGCGCCAGCACCTTCGAGTCATGGTCGGTCACGACGAGCATCTGCTTGCGGTCGGCCAGGTCGATCCCCACGATCGCGTTCGTGGTCGGGACCGCCGCCCGCAACCGCGAAAGCCGAGCGTTCCGGTTCCGATCACCGCGGGAAACGCCACTACCGTTGTTCATGAACGTCCTCCTTCTTGCGTGTGGGACACCAAGCCCGACAAGCGCATCAGGAGGACGTTCGCCACGCCAGACCCGACCGCGCAGAACGCCTTTCTATGCCGC
>NZ_JBFRFG010000046.1:0-1835 GCF_052114705.1 Terrabacter sp. 2YAF2 | reverse complement strand
GCCGCGTCGGAGGCCTGCTCCATGATCGTCGACGAGGCAGTGGTCCATGTGTTCCGCAGCGGTGGAGAGCCTGCCGTGCAGGAGTTCCTGGCAGACCTTGAGGCCCGCGCCGAGGAGTGAGGCCCCGTGCCGGCCGGGCAGACGCCACATGTGCGTTCGGGGCCTTCTGAGGCACCGGCCGAGTCGGGCAGGACCCCCAAAGCCGTTCCCAGCGGGTGCTAGCACGAACGGCACAGCCGCCTCCACCTATACCGGGGGCAGTGCCCTACGCCGTCGCGATGCCGCGAACTCGCCCCTCCCGGCGCAGAGCTAGAGGGCCACCAGGTCCCGGCGACGCCTGAGAAGTCCATAGCAATAGGCACATTGCCCCCGCCGCAGGACGGACCGTCAAGTGCCGATGCCGAGCTCCTGACGGCTCGGCACCGGCGTGATTGACGTGGTCGCTGGTCAGCGGACCTGGAGCGAGTCGCGAATCTGGGTCAGCAGCAGGACTTCCTCCGTGGGTGCCTCGGTGGGCGGCTCCGCGCCGCGGGCGCGGCGTTCGGCCAGCTTGTTCATCGGCAGCACGACCATGAGGTACACCGCGGCGGCGACGATCAGGAAGCTGATGAGCACGGTGATGAAGGCGCCGACGTGGACCCCGCCGGGGACCCAGTTGGAGAAGTCCGGGGTGCCACCGACCTTGCCGATGAGGTCCATGATGATCGTCACGAATGCCTCGATGACCTTGCCGAAGGCGATGCCGATGACGATGGCAACGGCCAGGTCGATGACGTTGCCGCGCAAGATGAACTCTTTGAAGCCTTTGAGCATGGTTCTCTCGTTCCTCTTGAAAGGAGTGCGGCGCCGCGGCGTGGACACGCCGAGCGATGCGTCACCGCCGGGACATTGCGGCCCCGTTCGAGGGTGATGCGCGGTGGCGCGAAGAGGAGAGGCCGCTCGCTCGTGGTCTACTCGGCCAGCTTGGCGATGGCCTGCGCCCACAGGAAGAACTTGTTCGTCCCGAGGTCACGAACCGTCTTGATGTTGAAGGCGGCCTTCAGGTGCTCCGCGTCCGCGGCGCTGACCCCCTGCAGCGCGTCCACTGGCGCGTCGGCCAGCTCACTCACCGAGGAAGCCTCGAACGCCTTGTCGACCTTGCCGGCGATGTCGCCCATGATCACTCCTGCGTGTCAGTGCCCGCCGTTATGGCGCGCCATGGTGCAGATGTACCACCGAGACGCGGTGGCCCGCACCCGGAACGCGACAACAGTCAGTGACTCGTCAGGCCGCCGCCTACACCATCCGTTCCCACAAGCGAGGGCTACGGTGCGGTGGCTCACCCGGGTTGGGACGAGGATCTGCCGTGAGTACATGACGGCTGCCCTAGATCGGTCATGCAAGTTCGGCGGGGTCGAGTTCCGGTCTGGCACCGTGCAGCCGCGGCGTGAGGGAGCACTCCCGGCGGCTGAGGCGTCGGCGGACCTCGGCGCCGGGGGCCGCCACGCAGCTGCATCCGCAGCGGGGCGAGCGGGCCGAACTCGTCGGCGACCTGCTGGGTGTCTGCTGGATGTTGCGGCCATTGTGGTCGAGCAACAGCGAAGAGGAGCGGCAGCGGGCTCGACGGAACCGGGCGAAGATGCGCTGGTTCTCGTCCGAGTCGACATTCAGGGCGCCCCTCGTCCTAGCCACGCATCGCCTACCAAATAACTGGCTCTTCACAATCGACGGTGTAAGGCACGGTGCGGTGGTYGGCGCGTCGGTGACTGGATAGGGGTCGAGGTCTCCCGAGGATGAAGGTTCCTACACGCCTCATCCGGAAGACCTCGACGTGCCTGACGCTACCGCGCCGGCGG
>NZ_JBFRFG010000045.1:0-3289 GCF_052114705.1 Terrabacter sp. 2YAF2 | reverse complement strand
AGACCCTGTCCTCCCGGAGCTCGTTCAACGACATCCTCGTGACTCCACGTTCTGGCAGGGGCTCGCGCGTCCCCAAAACCCCCGTGACTACAGCCCTGACAACAGGTAGTTCCAAGAGCCAAGACGCAGCGCTCATCCTCATCTGCCGCGATTCGCGCGGACGTGCCGAGGGCGGACATCTGGGCAGGGCGGTCGCCAAGACGGGACCGGAGTCTCCAGTTGGCCCTGGAAAGCGCGGGCAGGGCCCTGGCGCGTTCTAGCATGGCGCGTGCCCGCAAGAGGACTGCAAACGCCGCCGCGACAGATCGCCCCTGGAGACGTCGTTGCCGCCTTCTCTGAGGAACTCGGCGAATGGTCGGCCGCCCAGATCATCTCCGTGGAACCCCACCGCAAAGAGGCAGATGTCCTGGCCCTGGATTGGTCCGGGCCCGAACCACACAACTTCGCCGACCTGGGCGAGCTCAAACCCTTGCGGCTGACCCTCCCCGGGGGCCGCGGTCTAGCGCAATGTCACAGGGAGTGGGTGCTCCCCCGCAGCCACAAGAACCTCGGTCCCGCGCCCCTCCTGACCACCACGCCCTCCCAGCAGTGGACTATGGGCTGGCACACCGGACTGGACCTGTACCTGCAGCGACGCTGGCTCGCCGGTCAACACCAAGACCCCGAGGACGAACACGTAGCTGTACTCGTTGGCGATGCCGTCCAAGCGCTGCCGCCTGACGCCTGTTTTCTGGACATACGCGCCCTCTTCGTTCAAGACGCCGCAACCATCGACGGGGCACTCGTTGTTTCCGCCTACCCCAACGTCACCCATCTGAACTTGTGGGGCAACCTCAGCCGCATGAGCAACGCGTCAGCTTTGAACGAACTGACGCGCCTGCGCCGGCTCGACATCCATGAAGTATTCGGCATGACATCTCAGGACTGCCTCGACCCGAAACAGCTAACCCAGCTGGAGTACATCGCCTTGGACGGAGTGCCCGTCGAGTACGCCACCGCGATGCGACGCGCGTGGACACCCGAGGCCAAACAAGGCGTCTACCTGCAGGTGCGCAAGGCCCGCAAGCCGGAATGGGTGAAGGAGAACCTGAACAACCCGCTGCGGGAATGGGACGGCCGCGAAGGCATCTCCCCACGCACCTACCAGCGGGCTCTCGCAGCGTGGACGCAGAGCACCCGACCAATCCTGAAAGCGCTGCTCACGCCCTCCTCAAACGCCGATCAGAACGAGCTCGACCTGAGGCCATTGGGCCGTCACTTCGCACAGGCTTTCGCGACGGTTAGCGGCCCGACCTACCGACTCGAGACTCAAGAGCTGGGCGAGCTCCTCGAGGCCCTGAACCAGATGGTCATGACAGCTCCCGCTGCGTCAGGAACCGACCGGGCCCAGGCGATGCGGACCCTCCTTGAGGGAATCAACGAACAGGGCGACTGGTAACCAGCCCAGCCACCACACCAACGCGAACCGTCGATCAAGGTGCTCGGCATTCAGGGACGTTCCCAAGCAAGCGCGAACAGGGCAACGCACGCTCCCACCAGCGCACACTCGCCACGTGTCGCGACGTCCTCTTCTGCCGCTTGCCGGACACTCGCGTGCGCCATGGCAAGGCGGAGTTCGAGGTCACGACCGTCCGAGTAGAGCGACCTGGCCCCTACGCTTCACCCATGCTGGAAATCGGTTCGCGTGCGCGCAAGCTGCCCGCGCCGCCCGGGGTGGTATGGGACTCACTTGTGCCACCACGCCAGCCCGAAGCCCGCGAGTGGCTCGACCTCTTGGCCGATGAAATCGAACCGCTGGGCCTCGACGCAGTGCAGCCCGCTCAGGTGACATGGTCCTCTCTTTGGCCCAGCAGGCCCAGAGACGAAGTGCACTTCGAGTTGACACGCGTCGGAAACGAGACGCTTCTCAGGTTCACTCTGCTATCCCCAGATGAACTTCCCGATGAGAGCAAGGTCGGCCACTTGCGACGGCGGCTAAACCAACTCCTGTTTCGTGACCTGCGGCTCTCATACGGGCAGTAGCTGACCCGCCGACCTTCACGCACATGCCGCTGAGCGGTCGTGCCGATGATCCGAACCTCAGCAATGGCGTCTTCGGCGACACTCGATGAATACCCTCTCGAAGCACACCGAGGCTGTAGTTTGCCGCAGGTGACAATGCCAACCAGCACGTCCCGGACGGACTGCGGTGCTGACAATCCTGTCGTCTCGATGAGACTTCGGACCCGGGTACGCATCAGCGCGGGCGTCGCGTTGGTCTGGCTCATCCTGATGTCTGGGCTGACCGCTCGCTACGACTGGAGCACCGGCGCCGCATGGCTGAGTGCCGCCGTGGCCGTTGCGGTGTTCGCGACAGGCATTGCGACGATGCTGCGTATGCGCCACGCACCGATGGCGGTTGCTGCTCTCCTGTTGCTCACCCTCCTGTCCGTCTTCTGGATCGGGCTGATGACCGGCGGAATCTGAGGAGGTCCCGGCGCCCCCCACCTAACCGACGGCCGGACTGAGCCGGGGCGTGGCGCAATCGAGTTCATGGCTTGGCAAACAGCGTGAGGCCTTCCCGATCAAGCCGCTAGTCGGACGACGTCCGATCATGCCGCGCGCAGGACGGTGCTTGGCACTGACACTCTTAGGGAAAACAATGATCTCGCTGAGAACGCGTAGGGTTTTAGCGCTAGTTCTTGTTCTCGTCGCCCTTGCGGATATTGTCCGTGCGGTCGTGATGGAACCGTCGGATTGGCTTCGACTAGTTACTGGAGTTGCGGTCTTTGTGACGGCGCTCCTCTTTTCGCGCTCGCCCAAGCCGCCGACCGCGAGGCGAGATCCCCGGGACCGCGGCTGAGAGACCGCGCCACCTCGGGGCCCGCCTAGGGCATTCGCGGGTCCGTCGGTGGCGCGATAAGGGTTCGGTGAACCTCCGCAACTGCCGCAAGGCGCGTATCACGCAGTGCACGGGGCCATGGGACGATTC
Source organism: Terrabacter sp. 2YAF2 (assembly GCF_052114705.1). Classification (NCBI taxonomy): domain Bacteria; kingdom Bacillati; phylum Actinomycetota; class Actinomycetes; order Micrococcales; family Intrasporangiaceae; genus Terrabacter; species Terrabacter sp. 2YAF2. The sequence continues at coordinate 318 of NZ_JBFRFG010000045.1, read as the reverse complement.
GGGCGTGAATGGCAGCGAGCCGATCGACGAGAAGTCCGCAGCCGCGCCTCGAACATGGGATACGACCATCGGCCCCGACGGAATCGGCTACCTGATCGAGGCTGCGCCCTCTGGGGTCATTGGCTGGCAGTACAACCAGGCTTTGAACTTCGACTACGGCCTTCTCGTTTCGAGTTGAGTCCATAGCGTTGGTGTACGACGACACCGGTGAGCGTGTCCCTGCACATGCAGGTGCGGTCACCGCGTGATCCTTCGAGTGAACCTCTCACAGCACCCTCGAATGGAGCATCGCGATGACCGCGAAGACCAGTATCGACC
>NZ_JBFRFG010000044.1:0-3745 GCF_052114705.1 Terrabacter sp. 2YAF2 | reverse complement strand
TTCCGGTTCCGATCACCGCGGGAAACGCCACTACCGTTGTTCATGAACGTCCTCCTTCTTGCGTGTGGGACACCAAGCCCGACAAGCGCATCAGGAGGACGTTCGCCACGCCAGACCCGACCGCGCAGAACGCCTTTCTATGCCGCAGAGCGCGCAGGCGGTCGTGTCGACACGCCTCGCTTCTGAGGTGGACGTCTAGGCTCGCGGCATGTCCGACTTCATCACCGGCGTCGGCGCGGATTCCGCAGGATTTGGCGCTGGCCGCTGGCTGGGCCGGAGGATGCTTGGGCTGAGGTTCGAGTGCTCGATGAGGACGGTGGATTCAGCCGTTCCGCCACCCTCAGGTCTGACTCGTCGATGGCGCACCGGTGCCGCTGAAGTGGACGGCCACCTCTTGACCTTCTCCGCGTACTGGGTCAGCGGGATCCGTTTCCCACGGCGCCGCGGGATCCAGCTTGAGGTGGCTGAGATCGACTTCCATAAGACGAGGAACCTCAGTCAGTGGGAGAGTTGGTATTTGGCTTTAGCCGCCGACACTGCGGTCGAGTTCACCACACGGACCGGCCATCGGATCGAATGGGCACTTCCATTGCAACGACTCGAATCGTTCGAGCGCAGGTGGAACCGGCCAACACCGCCCGCCTGACCCTCACCCTGCGGACACCGGTGCCACCGAGTCGGTGCGCGCTCATGCCGCGTTGAGGGCGGCTACGCTCGCCCGTCATGCCGCCGAGCGCGTGTGGCTCAGGTCCGTCACTCATCACCGTTGCAGGCACCTTGACCGTGACCTTGGAGCGAACGGGTTGGCTCCGCATTGGCTCTTTGCCACGGCGACATGTGGGAGATCAGCTGCGATCGGCAGCAACCGTTGGCGGAGGTATCTGTCGACCCACCGGGCCGTCATGGCGCTTCAATAGGTCATGGGCACGTTGCCATCGGGGACCGTGACGCTGCTGTTCTCGGACATTGAAGGTTCGACCGTGCTGTTGGGCCGGCTGGGTCCCGACTATGCCGACGCCTTGGGCGCGCACCGGCGCATCCTCCGCTCCGCGTGGGCCGAACACCGGGGCGCCGAGCTGGGAACCGAGGGAGACAGCTTCTTCGTCGCGTTCGAGGCGGCGGTGGACGCGGTGTCAGCCGCGGTCCAGGCTCAGCGCGGGCTGACGCGGTTCTCGTGGCCGGAGGGTGAACGGGTCCGAGTTCGGATGGGCATTCACACCGGGACACCGACGGCCTACGACGGCGGCTACGTCGGGATGGACGTGCACCGGTGCGCTCGGGTGGCCGGGGCCGCCCACGGGGGACAGATCGTCATCTCGGACGTCACCGCGGACAATCTCGGCAGCCCGCTGCCGCACGACGTGCGCCTGCTCGACCTCGGGTTGCACCAGCTGAAGGACCTACCCGAGCTGGAACGCCTGTACCAGGTGCAGGCTGACGGCCTGCCAGCCCAGTTTCCGCCGCTGAAGTCGCTGGGTGCGGTCTCTCGTCTACCCAGTCCGGCGACGCCGTTGGTCGGGCGTGAGGCCGAGCTGGCACAGTTGGGGGCCCTGTTGGGGCCCGGGGGCGCCCGCCTCGTGACCTTGACCGGTCCCGGCGGGTCGGGCAAGACCCGACTCGCGCTCGAGCTGGCGCGTCGATGCGTCGCCGACTTCCCAGACGGGGTCCACTTCATCCCGCTGGCGGAATCCCGCACCGCCGATCAGATGTGGGACGCCATCGCCGAGACGCTGGGGGCGCCCTCGGGCCCCACGCCGGTGCTCGCCCGTCTGGGCACCCTTCGGCTCCTCCTGGTGATCGACAACCTCGAGCAGCTGGACGGAGCGGACCGTGTGATCGCCCAGATCCTGCACGGCGCCCGGGAGGTGACGCTGGTGGCGACCTCACGCCGCCCTTTGCACCTGTCCACGGAGCAGGAGATCCCCGTCCCGCCACTGGGTCTGCCGTCCGACGACGGTCTCACCGCGGCGCAGGCTTCGCTGGCGGTGCAGCTGTTCGTGCAGCAGGGCCGGCGGGTACGGCCGGACTTCGGCCTCGGCGCCGAGAACGCGGCCGACGTGGTCGCCGTGTGCCGAGGACTGGACGGACTGCCGCTGGCAATCGAGATCGCCGGTGCGCGGCTGAAGGTGCTCACTCCGCGTGCGCTCCTCGCCCGACTGAACACCGGGCTGGACATGTCCACGACGAAGCACGACGTTGCCGACCGCCAACGAACCCTGCGCGCCACCATCGCCTGGTCCTACGACCTGCTCCCACCCGAGTCCCAGACGGCGTTCGCGCGTCTCGGGGTCTTCGAGGGCGGGGCGGACCTGCCGGCCGTCTCCGCCATCCTCGACGACGGATCCGACCCGGCAGGCGTTGACCCGCTCGAGGTGATCGTCAGCCTGGTCGACGCCAGCCTCGTGCGCGTCACCGAGAACCACGACGGCGAGCCGCGAGTCGAGTTGCTCGAGACCGTCCGCGCCTTCGCCGTGGACCGGCTCGCCTCCACAGGCACCCTCGACAGGGTCCGTGGACAGCACGCTCGGCACTACCTGCGCGTGGTCGAGACGGTCGGGCCCCAGCTCCGCGGAGATCGGTTCTGGCAGGCCCGCGCGGAGCTCGATGCGGAACAGAGCAACGTCCGCGCAGCGCTGCGCTGGTGCCTCGAAGCCGAACCCAGCGGCGACATCACAACCGGCCGCTCCGAGCTGGCCTTGAGGTTGTGTTCGGGTTTGTGTGACTACTGGACCGATGGCGCGAAGTACGTCGAGGCCCGCCAATGGCTCGAAGCGGTCATCGCCCGCGCTGAGACCACGGTCAGCATTGAACTGGCTCGGTGCGTGTCGTTCCTGACCGGCGCCCTGGCAACCATCGGCGAGGCGGAAGAGGCCAGGCGCCGCGGACTGCAGGCCGTCTCGATGCTCCGGGCCCTCGGCGACACGGGGTATGAGCTGGCCGAGGCACTACGGGTCTCTGCCGCTGCCACACACTACGGCGGCAACCCTGGTGCGGCCCGTCTGCTGTTGGAGGAGGCTCTCGAGGTCGGCCGAGGTTCGACCGATGGCGGGCCCTACCATCGCATTCTGGACAACCTCGCCGACCTCGAAAGCCACGAGCGCAACTACCACCGGTCACTTGAGCTGCACGACGAGGCGATCGCACTGGCTCAGGCTGCCGGCCATTTCGAAGCCGCCCGCGTCTGGCGGCACAACAGGGCCTGTGTGCTGAGACTGGTCGGCCAAGTCGCTGAGGCGCGCGACGAGATGCTCGAACTGATCCCGGCGTCGCTCCGACACCCGAGCACGTGGAACCTCATCACCATGGCCGAGGACTTCGGCGCGATCCTCGCTGACCTGGGGCAGCATCACGACGCGGTGCGGCTGCTGGGTGCGGTCGACCTCCTGCGCGAGCGCAGCGGATACCCGCGAGCTCGGTTACAGGAGAGTGAGATCCACGAGGCGTACGCGGCATCCAAGGCGTGCCTGTCGCCACAAGACTGGCAGGACACATTCCAGGGGGGTCGCAACACCACCGTGAATGCCCTTCTCGAGGCACACGTCACCGACTGAGCGGCCGAGCGCCCTCCATGCCGTCCTCCGAACGTCCGCTACTGCCGCGGTCAGGACGGCTACGCGCGTCCGAGTGTGCCGCGATCCCAAGACCAGCTCAGGACAGCTGCCGAGGCTTGCCGGGAAACATGGCGAGAAGCAATGTCACGGCCGCCGCCGCGATGACTGCCCCGTATGCAGAGGTCAAGAAGAAG
>NZ_JBFRFG010000043.1:0-4015 GCF_052114705.1 Terrabacter sp. 2YAF2 | reverse complement strand
GAGGCTGCGCCCTCTGGGGTCATTGGCTGGCAGTACGACCAGGCTTTGAACTTCGACTACGGCCTTCTCGTTTCGATCGCTGGCGCGCTCTGGAACCTCGGCGGCAGGCTCGTTTTCCGGTTCGGGTGGCAAGTGAGGGTCAGTCGGACGAGCACCCGATGGCCGCACCGGCGAAAGGTGGTCGGCAGACGTCGGATGCGCTACAAGACGGACGCCCTTGCGCAACTTCCGGGCCTGGTCGAAGCGGTGCACCGCGAAGGTCCTCGGGCGCTTTCTCAGACTCTTGACCCGACGCCGCATGCGAGCAGCCCAACCGAGCTGTCCGACTCGAGCGCCGACCTATAGATCGGTTTCCGCACATGCCGCTGATCGGCCGTGCCGAATATCGGACGTTGCTTGGTGCCGCAGGTGCAGGTGCAATGTTCGGTAGAGCCAGCACTAAACGCCCACCGTCCGTTGTGCGGCCCCGCAAGGATGGAACTCATGACAGCGCCAAAGCGTGACACCTTGTGGTCCCGTAGCAGCCGGGCACGCCGTTCCGTCATTGTGGCTGTTGCGGTGGTCGGCATAGCGCTGGGCGTTACCTTCACGATCGTCGGCAACCTGAGCCTGGCGGGGGCGAGTCTCGGTCTGACGGGGATTGTCCTCAGCAGTCTTTCGCTGACAACGCCAGAGAGGTAGGAACGTCCGGATCTGCCGCAGTGAGTCAGCGTTCAGACGCCGAGGCGTCGCTCAAGATATCGACGAGGTGTCGCGCCAGATAAGGAGCGACGACGTCGGCGGGACGCCCGAGCAGTGCGTCGGCCTCCTCAGCCTCGGCGGGTCTGTGCATGAGCCGGAACGTGTCTGAGAGCGATCGCCCTTCGAAGTTCACTTCGCTCAGGGCTGCCTCTTCGTCGATGTGGACCCAGAGGTCGACGCACCCACCGGTTTGGTTGCCGTGGGACTGAGGCAAGTCGGGGTAGCGACGGCGGATAGCGTCGTAGGAACCGCACCACACCAGCCGGTGCTCTCGGGAGGGCCATTCGTCGGCATGGTCTTGAGCCTGCGGGCGCACCGTCGGCTCCCGTTCCCAAGGAGTGTCGGCGAGAGCGGCGCATACAGCCGCATCCACCGCCTCCACGGTCGCACGCATCTTCATGTCTCTGAGTCTGCCTGACAGGACGTCCGCATTTGCCGCGCCAAGGACTGCGGCTGTGCGGGTCCGAAAGCGTGAACCTGTGTCACGCTGCCGCTCATGACGATGGCGGACCTGCTTGAACGACTCCCTTCCCCGGACCGCCTGCGAGAGCTGTCCGTCACCCTCGCGATCCTCGACGTCGCGATGACCCCAGAACTCGGCCCGGACGACCGGTACTTCCGATTCCACCCGCGCGACCCCGCCGGGGTGGCGTTGGCCAGCATGGACGACGGTTCAGGCGACCAGTACTACATCGCCTTCACCGAGGACGCCGTGTTTGGCTGGGGATTTGCGCATGAGTACGCGATGAACCCCTTCACACGGACACCTGTCGCGGTGTGGCCCGGGCTCCTCGACGGCATGCCGGCTCAGTTCCAACCCCTGACTCGGGACGCCCGCTTCCAGCTCGCCGACACCTTCATGGCGACGGCAGCCTTCTGGTCCGAAGGCGGACAGCGGTGGTGCACCGGTTCGGCCATCCCGCCGGCGGGAGAGCTGGACCCTGATGGCGCCGCGTGGCTTTTCGAACTGATCCTTGACGACAGCCCCCAGGCGTTCGTGCGCTTCGCCCAGGACTACTACGAGACGAGCCCTGACGAAGCGGCGGTCGGCGCCGTCTACAGGTCAGAGCCACTCGACCCCGCGATCCTCGCCGGGCTCAACCCCGACGCCGACTTCCAGAACGTCCGCGCACAGCTCGAAGCGTTCGGGCTTTCCGCGCCGTAGCCAACATCCGGAAATGCCGCAATGCGCTAGTGCCGACCCGTCGATGATGCCCTGTCACGTCGTCGTCGAACGAGGACGATCGTCGCTAGCACGCCCGCGCCTGCTGCAATCTCGAGAATCGACAGCAGTGGGCTTTGCACGACGGGCGACGCGCTCAAAAGGCTTCTCAGGAGCTGCCAGACCCCATGAATGGTGAGGGCGATAAGGCCACCAAACCCGAGAGTGCGCGAAGAACTCATGCGAGGCCTCTTATACGGCAGTGCTTACTCATCATCGTCAGGTTCTGCGAAGCCCGGCGTGCGGGGCATTGGTTTTTTTCCACGTCCACGCGGCCATGGTGCCCGACCCTCACTGTGGACGCACTCTTCTCATGGGTTCTGACCGGGTCTCTGGAAGGCTTGGTTCCGGTAGCGGCCGGCGGGTCAGCACTCGTACTTTTCTGACCTTCGAAGGTCTGGCGGCAGACTGTGCGCCCGTCGGTCGTGAGGAGATGGTGACCGCTGCTGGGATGACGTGCCCCGGATGATTCGGTGAGCACTTGGGCCATGAGATCGCCGGGCATCTCCTCCGCGCTGCTGTTCTGTCTGGGGTGACACATCAGGAGGCGAAGCCGATGCTCTTCGTAGGAGATGACTGGGCCGAGGACCACCACGACGTCGAGCTGGTCGACGAGGCCGGGACGATCCTGGCCCGGCGAAGACTGCCGGAAGGGCAGGTTGGCGTCACGCGTCTGCACGCCTTGATCGCAGAGTTCCTGCCCGACCCGCGAGACGACCTTGACCCCGCACCTCAGGTGGTGATCGGGATCGAGACCGAGCGCGGCGCGTGGGTCGCAGCGATGATCGCCGCCGGCTACACGGTGTACGCGATCAACCCACTGTCGGTGGCCCGATACCGAGAGCGGCACTCGACCTCGGGGGCGAAGTCCGACGCAGCCGATGCGCACCTGCTGGCAGAGATCGTGCGGGTCGACCGTGCCCACCACCGCGCCGTCGCCGGGGACAGCGCCCTCGCCGAGGGCATCAAGCTCGCCGCCCGCACGCACCAGAACCTGGTGTGGGAGCGCACCCGGCATGTGCTGCGGCTGCGCTCGACGCTGCGGGACTTCTTTCCCGCCGCGCTGCAGGCGTTTTCGGAGCTCGACGCCGCCGACACCCTGGACATCCTGGCGGCAGCCCCAGACCCCGACACCGCGGCCCGGCTGACCCGACGCAAGATCCTGACCGCCTTGACTCGGGCGCACCGCCGCAGCCCCGAAGCGCGTGCCGACCAGATCGTGCAGGCCTTCCGGGCTGCCGAGCTGCGCCAACCGCCACCGCTGCAGGCCGCCTACGCGGCCACGGTCAGCGCTCAGGTCGCCCTGATCGCCACCCTCAACACCCAAGTCGATGCCCTCGAGCAGGTGGTGGCCGAGCATTTTGGCCGACACCCGGCGGCTGAGATCCTCACCAGCCTGCCGGGGGTCGGGATCACCTTGGGCGCCCGCCTACTGGGCGAGTTCGGCGACGACCCCGACCGTTACGTCGATGCCAAGGCCCTCAAGGCGTACGCCGGCACCGCGCCGCTGACCAAGGCCTCAGGAACCAAGAAAATCGTGATGGCCCGCTACGCCCGCAACAAGCGACTCGGCGACGCCGCCCAGCAGTGGGCGTTCTCCTCGATGCGCGGCTCCGCCGGCGCCAAGACCTACTACCAGCAGCTACGCGCCCGCGGCACGGGTCACCAAGCAGCCCTGCGCCAGCTGGCGAACCGATGGATCGGCATCCTGCACGGCTGCCTCAAGCACGGCACCACCTACGACGAGCACACCGCCTGGAGCCCACATCCTCAACACCGCCGCTTGACAACACCAGAACCTGGGATGTCTGCCGCGCGGCGGGCGGTCGTCCGAAGATGCCGGTCCTTCTGGAACAAGAGGTTCGGCAGCTCCAGCGCTGTCCCTGGACCGGCCAGCTATGAAAGCCAGTCCACCCAGCCAAATGCGATGTCGTTCGCCGCTCCGACTGCGAGCCGTCCTCGCCTGCCGCGCAGGATCTGAGCCGCAAGGATCAGCAGCCACGCGAGAACGCTTAAGCCGAAGAGCGCGGAGCCGACAAGCAAGTCCGTCAT
>NZ_JBFRFG010000042.1:0-5315 GCF_052114705.1 Terrabacter sp. 2YAF2 | reverse complement strand
CGGTCCACGAGCGACCGTTTCCGCCCGAGGACCGGTCCGAGGCTGGGCACTGGGAAGGAGACCTGATCATCGGAAAGGACCAGCGCTCGGCGATCGGCACGCTCGTGGAGCGCACGACCCGGGTCCTTCGGCTGCTGCACCTTCCGTACTGGGACAGCGACGCCTTGCATGCAGCGTTGTCAGCGCGGATGGGCGACCTGCCGCCGGCGCTGCTGCGCTCGATCACCTGGGACCAGGGAGCCGAGATGGCGGCGCATCTGAGCATCACGCGGTCCTTAGGGACACCGGTCTACTTCTGTGACTCCCACTCCCCGTGGCAGCGCGGCTCGAACGAGAACACCAACGGCCTGCTGCGCGACTACTTTCCGAAGGGAACCGACCTGAGCGTGCACACCGAGGCGCACCTGCTCGCCGTCGAGAACGAGCTCAACAACCGACCCAGGATGGTCCTGCTTGACCACACCCCAGCCCACCTCTTCTCTGCACTGCTAGCCTCCGAAAGTCCGTCCATGTTGCGAAGTTGACTAGAACCCGCCCTGCCGTCACGGGGTCAGTTTTCAGCTGCCGTCGACAACGTGTTGGTCTGCCGCCACAGCCGACTCGCGGCGGAAGGACGCGCCTTCTGACCAACTCTTCAACGACCGGATCGCGACAGATTTGCAGGGGCGTCGCCATCCGTCATCTGGGTGTCTCGGAAGACACTCGTCTCAAGGATGGCCAAGCCGGATCTCCCTTGCCGAGACGTGGCAGGTGTCGCGGGCGGTGCAGAACTGACGCCCGAGCTCCTCGAGACCGCCCCCTGTAATGACCGGTTAGCAAGAGAAGGGAGCCGCAGGGACGCGCCCTTCAGCGAGGCTCGGCTCGGGCGAGTCCGAGGCAAGGATGGTTGACGCCTGACGCAGGCGCTGACGGCGACCTCCGCAGCGGGCTCGCTCGCGCTGCCGCGCACAGCGGACAATTGTTGTCCCAACGGCCATGCCCCTCCGGTCCGGGAGGACACGATCCTGGGCACGCTTTCTGCGGGTCACGGCGCGGCCCTCGGGCGGCTGGCCGAGAGATGGGTACGCCTCGGGGCCGAGGACTCGCGGCCCGCTGACGCGTAGCCTCGAAGCGAGGGGCCCGCCCTAGCACCCCCCCTGCCAGGGTGGGCCTCTCGCGAAGCGAGTCAACACGTGGGGTGTCGGCACTTTGCTCGTCGCTGGTCTCTGGAGCTTTGTGTCCGGGCGCGGGTGGCTACTCGCAGGCGATGCCGTCGCCATCCCGGTCGAGCTTGCGGGAGTATCCGGCTCGCCAGCACGGATCGGGGCAGCGCCGGGGGCGGCGTGCGGGGCGGCCCAGGCCGTGGCAGCGCCGGCCGCGATGGTGTTGAGCAGGGCGGTGCCGATGGAGCCGCCGACCTGCTGGGAGGTGTTCAGCATGGCGGAGGCAACTCCGGCGTCGTGGGGGTGGACGCCGTAGGTGGCCAGGTTCATCCGTGGGCTGACGGTTCTACGGTTGATCCATGCGGACAGTTAGGCAGTGGTGGCGACGGACGTGGGCGGGCTGGTCCGATCGGGCAGCGAGGGCTGTCGTGGCGATGGCGGAGGAGCAGTGGGAGTCTGAGGCGAGGATGGCGCAGCTGCGGCAGCGACGGTAACGCGCGCCAGGCGGGCATCAGTCCGCGGGAATACCTCGAGTGTGATCGCTGGTCAGAAGTGCCCGCCGATGATGTTCGGCGTCCCTTCCGTGAAGCCGCCCGGATCGTCCTTTCCGCATCGGGTGCAGCGGCGGAACTGCCCACCGGTGGGAGCATGCTCGGTCCGCCACTTGTGGTGGAGATTGAGGCGACAGAGCAACGGCTTGCGCGATCGTGCGCCTGCAGCGGTCATGTTCTACTCCGATCCACCCGGCCGCGCCTGCACCGGCGTTGCGGTTCCTATCAGGAACGGATCTTCAAGTGCTGGGTCATGGTGCGGCTACGACCAGGGGTTGTGGGCCTTGTCGCGCATCTGCTTGGTCCACCGCAGCTCCTGAGCCCCGCAGCGCTGGCAGACCAGCATGTCCTTGTCGCCGGGCTTGGTGCGGAACATGTGCCCCATGACCCAGCAGGGGAGGTTCCGAACTTCACCTTCTGAGTCTCCTCCGCGGACTGGGGCTGCGCAGTGCTTTCTGTCGGTGCCGTGGTCGCCCGCTGTGACGCCCGTTGCAACTTTGAGGACCGACGATCCTCGGCACGGAGCGCTCCGAGGCTGCGTCTCGTTGCATTTCTCGAGTTGTTGTGCGAAGGCGTCCCCAGTTAACCGGGGCCGCCAGGGCCGCTGCTGCCGACGATGTGTCCCCACCGCGAATCGGGCTTGCTATCGCCGAATTCGAACCCCAGCCGATAAGACCTGTGACTCGCTCGCGGTACATCTTCACCGACAAAGCCCTCGGCACGCTCGAGCACCGCCCCTCCCTCGACGCCATGCTCAACCAGCTCCGACCAGGAGACACCGTCGTGGTGTGGAGGCTCGACCGGCTCGGCCGCAGTCTGCGCCACCTCATCGACACCGTCCAGAAGCTCGAGCCCCGGGGCGTCGCCTTCCGAAGCCTCACCGAGAGCATCGACACCTCCACCCCGGGCGGCAAGCTCATCTTCCATGTCTTCGGCGCTCTCGCCGAGTTCGAGCGAGACCTCATCCGGGAGCGCACCATGGCCGGCCTCTCGGCGGCCCGTGCACGTGGACGCCACGGTGGCCGGCCCACTGTCTGGACTCCTGAGAAGCTCAAGGTCGCCCGCAGCATGTACGAGAGCCGTGAGCACGACATCGCTGCCATTGCTCGCGTCGTCGGCGTCAGCCGAGCCTCGGTGTACCGGGCGGTGGCACAGCGGAACACAGAAGAACTCTCATCTTAAGAACTGGCCGGCTCCTATCGTCCTCGGGCGAGGGAGCCGGCCAGGCGCTCCTTTTCCGCGTTCCCAATGATTGCGCTCCCTCGCGAAGGCCAGCGTCAGTCGGCGAAGACGCCGTCCTGTTGGTCGGGGAGGCGAGCCCCGCCTTGGGGCAATTCTCGGTGGCGCGGGTATGGTCACGCGGGTCAGGTAGATGGACAAGAAGATGACCGCAAGGAACGGCGGACTGGTCCATGCCGTTGCCCTCCCCGACGTTTGCGGAGCGCCGGGGCCGCGCTCAGGTTACAAGGTTGATCGAGACCCGAGCAGGCTTAGCGGCGTGGACCGCCCAGGCGATGCACTGGACGAGCGTGGCGGCGTCTGGGCCGAGCTCGCTCGAGATCAGGACGTCCCGCTCATCTACACACATCCACGCGGCGCGCCAGAGGTCCACGCCGCCCTCACGGCGTTCGATGAAGACCTCCCCGGTCCCGTCCTGTGGTCGAGTCATCGGGTTTCCCTCGCTGCAGACGCGAGTGCGCTCCCAGTCCTCAGACGTGGGGACATGAGCGTGCCAGTCCTCACCGAAGAACTCTTGTGGATGGAAGCGCGTGAACGAATTGCACGTCCGGGCGTGGCTGGGGTGGGCGGGCGCGTTCGTGACCTCGTCACCCTCGGCCCCGGAGGAGTGATCCCGTCCGCTGATCGTCATGCCCCGCCCCCTCTTCGTCCCCGAGACCGGCCACCACCTAGGCAACCTATATGACGTGACTCTGACTACTGACTGTGAAAATTGTGCGAGACGGCTGAGCAGGGATCCGAGGGATGCCCAGGATGAGCGCGGAACCCACCCGTTGCCAGTCGGGGCAGGGGTCGGGCTGCAGGAGGGCACGCGGGACGGTGACGTGCTACTCATGACAGGGGTGACAGTCGCAGCAAAGGGTCAACGCCCCGCTATCTCTATCGTCGATCATGCCCCCGGCACGTGCATGCTGTTCGTGAACAATCCCGGCTGCTCGGCCCTGGGCCGTGCAGAAGTCGAGGGGTGCGTTCAGTTCTCGACGACGGCCTGCGCACGCGTTCGTGCACCAGCGAGGATGGTGCGCACCGGGACACAGTGCTGATCGGCTCTTTTGCGCGCCTGCCGCGGCTACGACGTCTTGATTCTCAGTTGAGCAGACAGCTGAGGCTTCCGTCTTACCGTTGCAGGAGCGGCGCGATGACAACCACCCCTCCCCCCCCGCATCCGAGTTCACGCGTGCGGCTGCAGTGCCTGCTGCACAGGGGTCTCTGACGGAGACTGAGGCGTTCATCTTGGAGATGCTCGAACGGCTGGACGCCGCCGATGCGAAAGCAGAGCATCTCCAGCTCGCCTTGGCCCACAGTCGAGACATCGGAGCGGCAGTAGGCATCTTGATGGCGCAACACAAGCTGCAGCAAGCCGATGCGTTCGATTTGCTGAGGCGAACGAGCCAGGACCAGAACCGCAAGCTCTACGAGCCGACGTTGGCGTTCGTGAGCACCGGCGAGCTTCCCGACGCTGACCGGCACCGACCCACTCGCCCGTACGAGCTACGTCGGGGGCGCCGCTAGGGCTTGACCCTTCGGGCTGCCACACTTCGCGCCGAACTCACCGCGACGCCGCCCTCGGGAGCGAGGTGTGGGCGGCGCAGGTTGGTCCTGGCAGGCGGATGACCTGCGAGCGCAGCCACTTCCAGTGCGGGCCAGTTCCCTACGGGGTCACCGCTGCTTGCCGGTCACGAACAAGGCGACGGCCTTGTCGATGCGTCGCCGCCGGGTCTCAGGTGACTTGGCGGCGTTGATGGTGTCCACGTGATAACGCTGCACACTGTTGGACAGTCCGTCGAAGAACTGTCGAGCTGGCACGCGTTCCTCCATCGCCGCCGCGAAGTCAGCGGGCACCTGGACTTCCCGCGGGGACTCGGCGACTTTCAATGTCACCGAGATCGGGTCACCGCCCTTCAACCCAGTCGCGGCGCGGACCGCGGCACGGACGCCGATCAGGTGTTGACCATCAGAGCTGCGCGATGGAACCGGAGGGCCACTGCGATTGCGCAGCCACCCGGTCCTCCCGAGGAGGTTTAGCTGGTCTTTGGGGTCCTTCGCAAACCGAGCGACGCTGGGAAACCTAGCAATTGCCTTCCGACACCGGGATGGAGAGGATCATGTGAGGTGTGGATACTCCTGAAGGGCTCGCGGCCTTCCACGTCAAGACCGCGGTGGCGGTGGCAAGACTCGACGAGGGTCTCGGCCCCGGCGACGAGCCCTTCCGTTCGCTCGTGATCAACGAACTTTCGACGGCCGCGCCGTCCCCCTACGACTCGGACGCGCTGCTGGACCAGCTGATTCGAGCCGACAACCCGATGAGGGCCCTGGCAGCGGCGCTCGCGGCATCGTACTCGGCGGCCGCGTCGGAGGCCTGCTCCATGATCGTCGACGAGGC
>NZ_JBFRFG010000041.1:0-6803 GCF_052114705.1 Terrabacter sp. 2YAF2 | reverse complement strand
CCTTTCGACTGTCACGAGGCGGCCACACGTGGCCTCTCGACGGTTGAAGGGGAGGGGGAGGGGAGAGGGGGAGGGGGATCAGACGGGGGTGGTGGGGGTGGTGCCGCGCTCGATCTCGGCGATGACGTCGGCGTCCTCGTCATCCTCGTGGTCGAAGCTGACCTCCGAGTCGTACTCGCCCGTGACGAGGTAGACGACGCGGCGGGCCACCGACACGGCGTGGTCCGCGAACCGCTCGTAGTAGCGGCCGACGAGGGTCAGGTCGAGGATCGAGCTGCGCGACCACGACGTGTTCTCGTCGAGCAGCGCCGCGAAGAGCTCGCGGTGGAGGTCGTCCATCGCGTCGTCGTCCTTCTCGAGCGCGATGGCCGCGGCGACGTCCTTGCTCGCGATGATCGACCCGCACTTGGCGACGATCGCCTCGGCGACCTGGCCCATCTGGAGGATGTGGGAGCGCAGCTCCGGCGGCACCGCGGACTCGGGCGTGCGCAGCCGGGCGACCTTGGCGACGTGCCGGGCGAGGTCGCCCATCCGCTCCAGGTCCGAGCTCATGTGCATCGCCGTGACGACGATGCGCAGGTCGGTCGCGACAGGCTGCTGGCGCGCGAGCAGGTCGATCGACAGCTCGTCGAGCTCGATGCGGATGTCGTCGAGCTTGCGGTCGGCCTCGATGACCGACTCCGCGAGATGGACGTCGGCGTCGAGCAGAGCGGTCGTGGCGCGGGAGATGGCCGATCCTGCCAGCCGGGTCAGCTCGACGAGCTGGTCCGAGATCGTGTCGAGGTCCTCGTGGAACTGGTCGCGCATGGTCTTCCTGTCAGTTGCCGGTCGTGCGTCGTCGTCCGTGCTCGTGCCGCCTCGCCGCGTGCCGCCCGTGTCACGGGTCGATGGCACGAGGGCCAGCCTGCCACTCCGCGACGCGCGCGGAACGGCATACGAGCGGGGTGTCACGTCCCCGCTGGTGCAGAGGCTCGCAGGGCTGCGTGAATGCGTGGGTACGTCGAGGTGAACAGTGGGTTCGCGATCCGCGTGACCGGAGCGCGTGTGGTCAGAGCCTCGCGGACGGATGCGTACGCTGAGTGTCGTGGATCCGACAACCGCGGCAACGCTCGGTGGCATCGCCGGCCTCGCCCTCGGCGGCGTGGCGATGGTCGCCGTGCGACTGTCGGACCGATCGACGGGGGCGGAGCAGGCCGTTCCCGCTGACCCGCCGCTGCCCCCCGGCGTCGGCGAGGTCATCGCGGTCCTGCGCTCGAGCGGCATCCTCGTCGACTCCTCGGACCGGGTCGTCAACAACTCACCCGCGGCCGTCGCGCAGGGACTCGTGCGCGGCCAGGAGCTCGTGCACCCCGAGCTGCTCCACCTGGCCCGTGCCGTGCGCCGCGACGGGATCATCCGCGAGGCCGAGCTGACCCTGCAGAAGGGCCTCGGGGACGGCCGCCTCGTCGTGGCCGCCCGCGTCGCGCCCCTCGGCGCCGACCACGTGCTGCTGCTCGTCGAGGACCGATCCAAGGCGGCCCGCGTCGAGGAGATCCGGCGTGACTTCCTCGCCAACGTCAGCCACGAGCTGAAGACCCCCGTCGGCGGCATCTCGCTGCTCGCCGAGGCCGTGCTCGACGCGCACGACGACCCCGAGGCGGTCGCGCGCTTCGCCAAGCGGATCAGCGTCGAGTCCGACCGGCTGACCCGTCTGGTCAAGGAGATCGTCGAGCTGTCCCGCCTCCAGGGCGCCGACGTCGTCAAGGACCCGACGCTCATCGACGTCGGCGCGTGCGCCCGCGACGCCGCCGACCGCAGCCGCCTCATCGCCGACGAGCACCGCATCGAGCTCGTCACGGCGATCGACGAGGGCTGCGAGTTGTGGGGCGACGCCGACCTCGTGACGACCGCCATCAGCAACCTCATCGGCAATGCCATCGCCTACTCCGACAGCGGCACGCGCGTCGGCGTCATGGTGCGCCGCGGCCGCGCCGGCGTCATCGACGTCTCCGTCACCGACCAGGGTCTCGGCATCGCGCCCGACGAGCAGCAACGCATCTTCGAGCGCTTCTACCGCGTCGACACGGCGCGCTCGCGTGCGACCGGTGGCACCGGCCTCGGCCTCGCGATCGTCAAGCACGTGGCCGACAACCACGGTGGCAACGTGTCGGTCTGGTCCGAGCCCGGGCGCGGGTCGACCTTCACCATCGAGCTGCCCGCCGCCCACGCCCCCAGAGCGATCGAGCCCGCCGAGCCCGACGTGCCGAGCACGTATGCCGCCCTGCCGCGCGACGCTGGCGCCGCCCCGTCCGTGAGCGCCTGAGCGCCTGAGCCCGACCGACCCCAGCTGAGCAACCCGCCAGCCCACGCTGGCCGACCCCGAGAGGCCCCGTCTTGAGCCGCATTCTCATCGTCGAGGACGAGGTGTCGTTCTCCGACCCGCTGTCCTACCTGCTGAAGAAGGAGGGCTACGACGTCGCCGTGGCCGAGACCGGGCCGGACGGTCTGGCCGAGTTCGACAAGAACGGCGCCGACCTCGTCCTGCTCGACCTCATGCTGCCGGGTCTCTCCGGCATCGACGTCTGCCGCGCTCTGCGTCAGCGCTCGTCGGTGCCGGTCATCATGCTGACCGCCAAGGACAGCGAGATCGACAAGGTCGTCGGCCTCGAGATCGGCGCCGACGACTACGTCACCAAGCCCTACTCGAGCCGCGAGCTGCTCGCTCGCGTCAAGGCCGTGCTGCGCCGTCTCGCCGAGCCGGAGGACCTGCTCCCGTCGACGCTCGAGTCGGGACCGGTGCGGATGGATGTCGAGCGCCACACCGTCAGCGTGCAGGGCCGGTCGGTGTCCCTGCCGCTCAAGGAGTTCGAGCTGCTCGAGATACTGCTCCGCAACTCCGGGCGCGTCCTGACCCGCATGCAGCTCATCGACCGCGTCTGGGGCAGCGACTACGTGGGCGACACGAAGACGCTCGACGTCCACGTCAAACGCCTTCGAGCCAAGATCGAACCCGACCCGGCGAACCCGGTCCACATCGTCACCGTGCGCGGCCTCGGCTACAAGTTCGAGGCCAGCTGAGCCGAACGGCCACGACGCCGACGACGTGGGGCGCGCTCACGGCATACGTCATCGGCGGCCACCACACCCACGAACGAACGATGACCGGCCCTCCCCGCGGGGTGGACCGGTCATCGTGGCGTCGCGGGTCAGCTGCCGGTGGGCGCCGGGGTGACCGTGGAGTAGTAGTTCTGCGGGGTCAGCACCGGAGCCTTGACGACGGCCGTGCCGCCGGTGCTCGACGTGACGACCAGCGGCTGGAGACCCCCGGGCTTGGTCGTGACGGCGCTCAGCTGCAGGCCCTTCGTGGCGAGGTTGACCTGCTCGTGCGGACGCAGCTGCACCTCGGAACCGGAGGGTGGCGTCGTCGCGTTGGGGTCGGGCTGCGCGGCGATCTGGACCGTCATGTCCTGCTCGCCGAGGTTGGTCGCCGACCCGGAGATGACGACGGTGCCGGTGCCGTCACCGACGAGCACGAGGTCACGCAGCGCGAGGTGGCCCACGTCGGCCTGGACGCCGTCGGCGGGGAGGTAGGCGACGTTCGTCTGGACGGGAGAGTTGACCTGGCACCCGGTCGTGGCGAGGGCGAGGGCCACTCCGGCGAGAACCGTCGACACTCTGCGGGTGGACGGGCGACGCGCGGGGGCCGGGGCGTGGATTCGACGGTTCACGGGCGACAGCCTACCGGCGGGCGCGCCGAGGGGCCGGGGTACCCGCCGCGGCGGCGTGGACGGCGGTGTGGCGGGCTCCGGTCGGGCTCGGACGAGGCTGCTGTCACGCCGACCGGTGCGGCTGCTGATGCATGCCAGTACGGGTTCTGTCAAGACGTCAACTGTCGGCTTCTGCTCCTCGACTATGGCTCTGACCTGCGACGATGCGGGTTCCTGAGATCGCGATGTGCCTTGATGCGTGATATTCTGGAGGTCGCGAAAGGGGAAAACAGCAGATGGTTTTCAAGGTCGGCGAGACGGTCGTGTACCCCCACCACGGGGCTGCACTGATCGAAGAGATCAACACACGAACGATCAAGGGAGAGGACAAGCTCTACCTGAAGCTCAAGGTCGCTCAGGGTGACCTGACGATCGAGGTCCCCGCCGAGAACTGCGACCTCGTGGGTGTCCGCGACGTCGTGGGCCAGGAGGGTCTGGACCGGGTGTTCGAGGTCCTGCGCACCCCGCACACCGAGGAGCCGACCAACTGGTCGCGCCGCTACAAGGCGAACCTCGAGAAGCTCGCGTCGGGCGACGTCATCAAGGTCGCCGAGGTCGTTCGTGACCTGTGGCGTCGTGATCAGGACCGTGGTCTGTCGGCCGGCGAGAAGCGCATGCTCGCCAAGGCCCGCCAGATCCTCGTCTCCGAGCTCGCGCTCGCGGAGAAGACCAACGAGGAGAAGGCTGAGACCATCCTCGACGAGGTCCTCGCTTCCTGATTCGAGCGAGATCCTGAACAACGAGACCGGAGCCGGTCGCGTCGGCGTCATCGTCGTCGCGGGCGGCTCCGGTTCGCGTCTGGGGGCCGGTGTCCCCAAGGCGTTCGTGCCCCTCGCCGGGGTGCCCCTGCTGGGGCACGCCCTGCGGGGGGTTCTCTCGTGCGCCGCAGTGTCCGAGGTCGTCGTCGTGGCTCCCGCCGCCCACCGGGGTGACGCCGAGGCCCTGGCCGAGGGCGTATGCCGTGAGCTCAAGTCGGCCGCGCCCGTGACTGTCGTCGTGGGCGGGGCCGAGCGAGGCGACTCCGTCGCAGCCGGTCTCGGCGTGCTCGGCGACGACGTCGAGATCGTCCTCGTCCACGACGCGGCCCGGTGCCTGACGCCCGTCGACGTCTTCGACCGCGTCGTGGCTGCCGTGGCGGCCGGAGCCGTGGCGGTCGTGCCGGGCGCTGCCGTCGTCGACACCATCAAGCAGGTCGACGAGGACGGCTTCGTCGTGAGCACGCCCGAGCGTGCGGCCCTGCGCGCGGTGCAGACGCCCCAGGGCTTCCGGCGCGACGTGCTGGAGCGGGCGCACGCCGTCTCGAGCGAGGCGACCGACGACGCGGGTCTCGTCGAGCGTCTCGGCGAGCGGGTCCTCGTCGTCGAGGGCGATCCGCGGGCCCTCAAGGTGACCACCCCGGCCGACCTCGACGCCGCCGCCCGTCTCCTCACCGCCACCTGACCCACACCGCACCCTCGCCCCCACCCCCGTTCGATGTATTCGCGCGGGCTCTGGACCGCGCGAATACATCGAACCGGCAGCGCCTATTGTCGGCAGCGTGACCGATGCGACGACCCCCGCCCAGTCCCGACCCCTGGCCCTGATCACCGGTGGCGGCACCGGCATCGGGGCGGCCATCGCGAGGCGCCTGGCGCGCGACGGGTTCGACGTGGTCGTCGCCGGTCGCCGCCGCGAGAAGCTCGACGAGGTCGTCGCCGACATCGAGGAGTCCGGCGGCTCGTCCCGGGCGATCGTCATGGACGTCACCGACCCGGAGTCGGTGCGGACGGGCGTCGGCTCACTGGCGCGGTGCGACGTCGTCGTCAACAACGCGGGTGGCGCAATCGGCGTGACGCGGGTCGAGGACGGGGACCCCGAGGAGTGGGAGCGGATGTACGCGACGAACGTCGTCGGCACGCTGCGGGTCACGCAGGCCGCGTTGCCGCTGCTGCGCCGCTCCGCGCGAGCGACGATCGTCGACATCAGCTCCATCGCCGGTGAGCGGGTCTACGAGGGCGGCGGCGGCTACGTCGCGGCCAAGCACGGCACGTCCGTCGTCTCCGAGACCCTGAGGCTCGAGCTCAACGGCGAGAACATCCGGGTCGTCGACATCCGGCCCGGCATGGTGCACACCGAGGAGTTCTCGCTGACGCGACTGCACGGCGACCGGGCCGCCGCCGACAAGGTCTACGACGGGGTCGACCGTCCGCTCGTGGCCGACGACGTCGCGGAGTGCGTCGGCTTCGTCGTCGGTCTGCCGCAGCACGTCAACATCGACACCATGGTCATCAAGCCCGTGGCCCAGGCCGCCCCGCACAAGCTCCACCGGGGCCCGATCGACTGGAAGGACGCCCGGTGACGGCCTTCCCCCTGGTCGGCGTCGGGGTGGACGTCCACGCCTACGCAGCGGACGGGTCGGACCGCGAGCTCTGGGTGGCGGGGCTGTTCTGGTCGGGGGAGCGCGGTCTCGACGGGCACTCCGACGCGGACGTCGCCGCCCACGCCGCCTGCGACGCGATCTTCTCGGCCGCGGGCATCGGTGATCTCGGCGCCCACTTCGGCACGTCGCGTCCCGAGCTCGAGGGAGCCTCGGGCGTCACGCTGCTCGCCGAGGCGGCTCGGCTCGTCCGCGAGGCCGGCTTCGAGATCGGCAACATCGCCGTCCAGGTGATCGGCAACCGACCGAAGGTCGGCACGCGACGCGCCGAGGCCGAGGCTGCCCTGTCCGAGGCCGCGGGCGCCCCGGTGTCGGTGAGCGGCACGACGACGGACGGCCTCGGACTCACCGGCCGCGGCGAGGGCGTAGCCGCCATCGCGACGTCGCTCGTCTTCCCCGCCGGGAGCTGATGACCACCCGGAAGTCGAGTGCTCAGTTTCCTGCCGGGTGGTTTCTAGCGACGGTCGCAACACTTCCTAGTGTTCGGGGTCGTGAAGATGTCGTCTCGTCGTGTCAAGAAGGGGCCGGGGCGTCGCCCGCAGTCGGCCAAGCGTCAACGGTTCATGGAGCTGCGCGAGCGGGGGTGGAGTGTCCTGGCGGCCGCACGCGAGGTCGGCGTGTCCCGTACCGCGGGGAACAAC
>NZ_JBFRFG010000040.1:0-10094 GCF_052114705.1 Terrabacter sp. 2YAF2 | reverse complement strand
GCCCCGGCCCACGCCGGCAGTGCTGGCCGGCAGCAAAGTCCCCCACCGGCCGGCCGCGGCTGCAGCTGGAACGCCGGGCCGGCTCGTGTGGTCGAGTGCCAGCGACAGCGCCGGCAGCGGTGACCGCCCGTCGCCGGCGTCGGCTCTCGGCCAGCGCGAGCTCCAGGCCATCGAGGACGTATGCCGTGGGGTGATCGCCACCTGGTCCATCACCGCGAGCGCCGCCGACCGCACCCGCCTGATGAGCCAGAAGCCGTTCATCCCGGGCGACCTCGACCGCGCGCTGCTCCTCGACCTGTCGGCCCGGCTCGACCGGTACGACGTCGAGGACCAGCTGCGGTTCGTCCTGCGAGACCACTTCTGGGAGCTGGTCCGCGAACTGGCTGACTGAACGACGACACGTCGCTGTGGGTGCCACTCTGCTCGCGCGGCGCTGCGATCTTGCTCCGCCTGACGGAGCAGGTCGAGCGGCTCCGGGCGCCCGCGTCGGCGCGCACCAGAAGCTGGTGGAGACTGGTGCTCGTCGACGCAACCACGAAGGAATCGGATGGCTGAGCATGTCTGAGCACGAGGCGTACGTGACTCCCAAGTTCGCGCAGCCCTACTGGGCGAAGGCGGCATACGAAGTGCTCGTGGAGACCGCCGGCCGCTACAACGCCGTCATCACCTATTCCGAGCTCGCCGAGCAGGTGCAGCGCCGCTCGTCGCTCCGCACGAAGTCGCAGATGCGCAACTGGATCGGCGGCCTGCTGGTCGACCTGGTGAAGGTCAACCACGTCCGCAACGAGCCGCCGCTCGCATCACTGGTCGTCCACAAGGACGACGGGCAGGTCGGTGCCGCCTACGACGAGGTCCTCCGCGTCGCCGGCGAGTCACCGGCCAGCGACCCTCTCGAGCGCGAGAACCGGGCGGCCGCGGCCCGGCTCGAGTGCTACCGCCACTGGGGAGCCGACGTCCCCGCTGACGCGCAACCGACGCTGAGCGTCCGCGCCCGTGTCGTCCGGGCCCGGACCCCGGTGGCGAGGACGGTTCACGCGGAGGAGCGGCGCGGCGCGGTGTGCCCGACATGCTTCATGGAGATGCCCGTCTCCGGCGCCTGCCCCAACTGCGACTGAGGCCAGCGGGACGCGCCTACCGGTGGGCGTGCCGGCGGACCGAGGGGTCGACGAGCAGCTCGGGACCGCGGCGGTACAGGCGCGCGAGCGGGAGGCCGTGCTCGGGGGGCTCGTCCAGCGTGTGGTCGGCCAGCGTCACGAGCGGGCATTCGACGAAACGGTCTGGGACCGGGCCGTCGGGCCCTGGCAGGTCGCCGGCCGGCTTCTCGGCCCACGCGATGACGACCTGGACGCGACCGTGCGTCTCGGGGACGACATCGGCCCCGTCGAGGAGGCGCGTGTCGCCGAGCACGATCTCGCGGCCGAGGGGGTCCAAGGCGACGCCGGGTGCCACCTCGACGTGATCGCCGACCACGGTGACCTCGAGCCCGCTGACGACACCGTGGCCGTGGAGGAGCCGGTTGTGCAGCCACTGCCTGGCGCGGGCCTGCTCCTGCTCGTGCGCGAGGTCCTCGGCAGAGAGGAGCCGGCCGTGGAAGAAGTTGGTCCTAATGAGCTCTGTGATGGGTTCCTTCATCAGCCCTCCCCGGCGATCGCCCTGCGGAGTTACATCGTCACGCGCCGAACGGTGCCCGTCAGGACTTTGCCCACAAGGGGCCCGGCGGCACGCATCGGATCTCCCTTGGGCGAAGCAATCGGGAACCGTTCGGGCACCGCAGGTCGACAGTGGAGGTATGGCAGCGCTCGTCGCCCCCGACGACCAGACCCTCCTCGAGGCCTTGGCCGACGGTGACCTCGGCGCCCTGCGCGAGCTCTCTGACCGGCACGCCCCGTGGCTGTCGGTGCGGCTCGCCCGCCGGTGCAACGACCCCGAGGTCGTGCCGACGTGCTGCAGGACACCTTTGTCGCCGTGTGGCAGGGCGCTCGGCGCTACCAAGGCACGGGCGAGGTCGGCGCTTGGATGTGGGGCATCGCGATCCGGCGCCTCGTGAGCCGCTTGCGCACCCGTCGCGACGTCGTGCTCCTACCCGACCTGTCTACGCGGGGCCCCGCCTCGGTGGCGGTGGAGGACGAGCTGCTGCAGGGCGTGCAATACGGCGACCTCGGCCGCGCCATGGCGGGCAGCGCAGCAGCTGGCCGAGCACTGCCCGCTGACGGTCGTCAAGAGACCGTCGACGAACCCTGATAACGGCCACAGGAGACGAACGCGGGCCCTTGATGGCGACTCCGGCCAGTCCCGGCCCGAGGACTCGTTGGCACGGACGCCGCACCCAACGCACCTATGCAACAATCCGTGGACCTGGCCTCACCGCACCGGAGCGGACCTCGGACTCAGTCGCTAACGCGAACTCTCTTGGTACGCAGCCCACCGTTCCAACCAATCACCGCCGCTGAGGTCCGACATGATGGACTTCTGCCGGCCTTCACGCGTGCCCGACAGCTGGCGGTACAGGTGTCACTTCTGCGCCCATGGGTGTCGGAGTGCAGTGGCACTGTAGCCCTCGGGCATGATGGGCGTAAATGAAGCGAGGACGGATGACAGGCATGACCACAACCCAGACGGAGTTCCGCTTCGCGGACCTCTTCGCCGGTATCGGCGGCATCCGAACAGCGTTCGAGGGCATCGGTGGTCGATGCGTCTTCACCTCGGAGTGGGACAAGTTTGCCCGCCGCACCTACGGAAGCAACTTTCCGGAGGTCGAGGAACACCCCGAGCACGTGTTCGTTCCAGACATCACCACAATCGCACCGTCACAAGTGCTTCCACACGACGTGCTTCTCGCGGGTTTCCCCTGTCAACCATTCTCAATTGCAGGCGTATCCAAGAAGAATGCGCTCGGACGCGCTCACGGTTTTGACGATCCGACGCAAGGGACTCTTTTCTTTAACGTCAAAGAAATAATCGACGCCAAACGGCCCGCCGCCTTCCTTCTGGAAAATGTTCGCAATCTGAAGTCGCATGACCGAGGCGAAACATTCAGGATAATTGACTCCACCCTCAAGGGCCTCGGCTATCAAGTGCAGTCCCGCGTCGTGAACGGCAAGCACTTCGTGCCTCAGAATCGCGAGCGAATCCTCATCGTTGGCTTTCGACAGGCCAACGACTTCGACATCGACGCGCTTACGTTGCCAGACCCAGTATCAACTGTCGGTGCCATCCTCCATCGCAGAGGTGAGCAGGACGTACCACATGACGAGGGTCGCTACTTCAACCCCAGAACGGGCCAAGTCAATCCCAAATACACACTCACTGAGCACCTCTGGAAGTATCTGCAAGTCTACGCCGAGAAGCACCGCGCGGCTGGTAATGGCTTCGGTTTTGGGTTGGTCCGACCCAGCGACCCTCGCACCCGCACACTCTCTGCTCGCTACTACAAAGATGGTTCCGAGATCTTGGTTTCCCAGCCGGGTAAGCGACCGCGCCGTCTCACGCCTCGCGAATGCGCTCGCCTCATGGGCTTTCCCGATAGCTTTGTGATTCCAGTGTCGGACACTCAGGCCTATAAGCAGTTTGGCAACTCTGTTGTTGTTCCCGCCATTACCGCGATGGCAATCCACATGTCACCCTATATCGACGAAGCCGTCGCCGACCACGAAGCGGTCGCTTAATCAGGCTCCGCCCCTAGACCCGAGAGCCGGACACCTGAACCCACTAACCACGCGCCGCGCCTGTCGGCGACTGGCGCCGTTTATAGGTCTGCGATAGACGTGTCGGTCTCCAATCAGGCGGCCTAGCGCCCTGCGAAGATTCGGCGGGCGCTAGGCCAACACAGATTGACGCCGCTCACCTCGCCGTCCAAACGCGCAGTTGACGCTTCGGTTGGGCCACGGATCCAAGTCCGTGGGCCGTCGTGAAACCTGGACACTTCGCGAAACCTCTGGGCTTGGCCACCCATGGACGGCCTGTGACTTGCTACGCGGACGCATAGGTACCGCTCAGGCCTGCCTCTATCCCCCTTTCGACTCGGCCGGCTGCTTGGCCATCAGGTTCTTATCTGCGAAGTGTCAACGATCCGTCGATACGGCCTGGGCCGCACAAGTTCGAAGTGCCGCAAACGACGACCGATCTCCGAAGAGCCCAACAGCCACGCTGCACTCATTGGCGCGTACACACGCCAGTCGGGCCGAACTTCGCCTATGGTCACCACCATGCATGACTCGGACACCGACTCCAAAGCGTGGCGCACGGACGGCGACCAGGTTCTGCTGAGAGTGGGCGGGAGTTGGCGAACCGCAACCGCACAAGAAGTGACGGCCGCCATCTCCGGCCCGGGTCGCCTTGGGTTACGACGTGAGACCGGTCTCCGGTTCGGCAAGATCACGTTAAGACCGCAGGTCGCCATTCTGGGGGATCTGCCAGACGGCGCACGCATCGCCACCGGCGTCATCCGCGGTGCTGGGCTGATTCGGATACCGGACCTCGAACGTGGCTTTACTATCCATGAGGGTACTTGGCACGCGCTCGATAGCGAGGCCGTGGCCGCATGCAACAACTTCCTGACGCGCCACGCCCTGGAAGAGGGCCAGAAGATCACTTTGGGGGCCTACCTCGAACTCAAGGCAGACCCCAAGGGCGTAAATCTCCTTCACGACGTCACTGAATGGCCGCCTTCGGCGACCGCTCGGGCCGGTACCGATTTCTCCTCGATGGGACTCGTCGCGCAGCTATATCCCTACCAGCAGACAGGAGCCGACTTCCTTGTAGAGATGGCGCGAAGGGGCGTAGGCGTTCTTCTCGCGGACCAGATGGGATTAGGCAAAACGATCCAGGCCATCGCTCTACTACTGGCTGAACAATCAAATGGGCCTTGCCTGGTGGTCTGCCCTGCATCTCTGTTGCACAACTGGAGCCGTGAGCTTGGGACCTTTGCCCCCCATCTCTCCTCCTTACAGCACTCCGGTCCCGCTCGCACCGGAGTAGCAGGCGGCTTCGCGGGATACGACATAGTTTTGACCACCTACGACACCTTGGTTAACGACTTGAGCTTCATGGGAGGCCTCCAATGGAACATTGTCGTCCTTGATGAGGCACAGTACATACGCAACCCGGACACCGCACGATCAGACTCCATCAAATCCTTGCAGCGCCGCATCTCGATTGCTTTGACAGGGACGCCAATCGAAAATCGACTGCTCGACTCGTGGTCGATCGCAGAATTTGTAGTTCCCGCCTTGTTGGGATCCCGCCAAGGTTTCGAAGAGGCGTTTCCAGACGAGTTTGCGCGTGCACACGAAGTGGGTCGACTTCTTGGACCCGTGACCCTTCGTCGACTGGTTGATGAGGTCGCCAAAGATCTGCCTGAACTGATTCAGGTCGAGACTGCGTTCGAGCTCACTCCGAACGATCGAGCTCGTTATCAAGAGATTGCTGCGACCGCTGCGAACCCCTTGAGCGCCACCACATCCTTACGCATCCTGTGCGCTCACGCGGACCGGGCTGGCCGGGAGGCGGGTGCAAGTCCAAAGGTCGACCACACGCTGCGTCTGCTCAATGAAGCCTTCGAAGAGCAGCAGAAGGCACTGGTATTCGCTTCATTTCAAACCACGCTAGACCTCCTGTTGGATGCGATTCGAGACCAACAGGAAGCCGCGTTCATTTCCATCATAGATGGTCGCACTTCCACCCCTTCTCGCCAGGAAATCATAGACCAATTCTGCAAATTCCCAGGCCCGGGCGTCCTTCTGATGAACCCACGCGCCGCAGGTGTAGGACTCAATATCACCGCCGCCAATCACGTGATCCACTTCAACCCGGAGTGGAATCCAGCGTTGACAAGTCAAGCAACTGCGCGCGCATACCGGCGTAAACAACACCTCCCAGTCACTGTCCACCACCTATTCTACGAGGGCACCGTCGAAGAGGAGGCGCTGGACAAAGCGGAATGGAAGCGCGGGCTGGCTCAGAACTTCGACAGCGGGACTACGGAAGAAGGTTCATAGAGAATGGATAGATCCCGACGAGTAAGCAAGGTACTGAGTGCAAATGACCTTGGCTTGACCGGCACGCACCAAGCGGGAATTGCGATACCCAAGGATCCCGAAATTCTGGCATTCTTTCCGTCTCTGGATGGGTCAGAATATAATCCCGATTGCGAAATGGCGGTGTCCACGCCTGACACGTCGATGCATTGGAGCCTTCGGTTTGTGTACTACAACAGCAAGACACACGGCATGGGAACTCGCAATGAATACCGCCTTACCGGGACAACAAAAATGTTAAGAGACATGGCACCACGCGTGGGCGACTCAATTTCCTTTATGCGAAACGATTTCGGTGATATCGAAATAAGCATTCAGGCGAGCGAGAGCGAACTCGATACCTCGGCCACAACAAAGACGCTCAAGGGCGGCTGGCGCCTAACAATCACCGATAGCGAGGAATGAGAAGTTGCCAAAGAGCACCAAGATAGTTCCCCCGGACACAACTCGCGTCATTGAGGGCTTTCGTGACACGGGCTACACCTTCGAGGCGGCTATCGCCGACATAATCGACAATTCAATTGGCCCGGGTGAGGCTTCAAACGTCGCTGTCACGCTTGGCCTCGACGCTGCCGGGAATGCAGTGGTGGAGGTGATCGACGACGGTGTAGGCATGGATCTCGATAGGCTCGAAAACGCCATGCGATACGGGGCCGAGCGCCAAGCGAATCCGAACAGTTTGAGCAAGTTCGGGCTAGGACTCAAAACGGCATCTACGCAATTCTGTCGACGCCTCCTCGTAGTGTCACGACCGAGAGGCGCCAGCACGTCCTTTGCGGCCGCCTGGGATCTGGACACAGTTGCCACCACGGGAAACTGGGTACTCGAGCACGACGAGGCCGACGAAG
Organism: Terrabacter sp. 2YAF2; assembly: GCF_052114705.1. Taxonomy (NCBI): domain Bacteria; kingdom Bacillati; phylum Actinomycetota; class Actinomycetes; order Micrococcales; family Intrasporangiaceae; genus Terrabacter; species Terrabacter sp. 2YAF2. Next base: position 3,211 of record NZ_JBFRFG010000040.1, on the reverse strand, counting down.
CTGAGGGCGTGATGCTTGACGACGCCCTTGCCGAGCTCGCAGACCTGAGTGAATCGGTACAAGACGGTGGCACCTTGGTCTCTTGGGCGAAGATCGACCGCCTGCTCAAAACACAGGGTGGGAAAGAGGCGAGGAACCGATCCCTCGCCATGAAGCGCACAGAGGCCAACCTGCGCGATCACTTGCGTATGGTCTTCCAGCGATTCATCAACCCGAGCGACTCAAGGGCACGCAATGTCAACATCTTCCTGAATGGAGAGCAACTTCCCGCATGGGATCCGTTCATGGAGAACTGTGGCGGTGATTTGGTCATGACAAAGGATTTCACGTTTGAGGTCCCGGGGGGCGAGTCGCACACTGCGAAATTGCGAGCCTTTATCCTGCCGCGCAAGGACGAGATATCGGACCTAGACGTCTGGAAAGAGGCGCGGATCTCACTCAACCTTCAAGGCATTTATCTCTACCGAGAGGACCGGCTCATCGACGGCCCAAGTTGGCTTGGAACCGGAGCGGCCGAGACGCATATCAACAATCTCCGAGTCGAACTCACATTCGACGCTCTGCTTGATGGCGTGTTCGGCGTCGGAATCAAGAAGTCCGGAGTGCACATCGACGGTGCTTTGATCGAGGTACTCATGGACCTCTTGGCACCGATCAGACGCGAGGCAGACAAGAGATCGCGTGTGGGAAAGGCCAAGACCTCAGCGGCGAAGACCAATGGCAACCGTCCCACAGAAGTGACCCTCGGTCGCCTCAAGGGCAAGCTTGCCGTACCCACCATCTCACGATCCTCCGATGGAACTGTCGTCATGGTGAACAAGACAGGCGACGTGCCAGTTATAGGTTCAGACGGCGAACCCTCGGGGATCGTGAACATCACGGTGGACGATGAGTTCGCCTCCATGAATATCGTTCGTCGAGAATCACTCATGGATGGCGTCCTGTGGGACATGTCCCTTTCCACTAACAACATTCTTCAGGTCGAACTCAATGCCGGCCACGAGTGGTATCAAAAAGCATACCTGCCGATTGCCGGCAACAGCACAATGGTTCAAGCCATCGAGTTTCTCTTCTATGCTGTAGCGCAAGCCGAACTCGATGCCACGAATAGCGAGACCCGGGAAATGTTTGAAGAGCTACGGGTTGATGTCAGCCGTAACCTCCGTAAGCTCGTCAAGGATTTGCCAAGTCCAGACTCGAACGACGACGAGTGAGAGGGGATGCCAACTCCGCCGCTCTTGATCATGCGATCACACGGCTGGGGGCGATCACGGGACTCCCGCTCGTACGGTGTCAGATAGCGCGCCCTGGTTTACGAGCGGACGGGGCACGAATCGCTGGAATGCATCATGGTCGCGGGCTCCAAGTTGCTCTGATGCGAACGCTTTCGAGTGCCGAAGCCGTTGTGATGGCAGAAGACCACGCGGGAGGTCTGGTTCGACGTCTGGGGCGATGGGCGCAGGACCACCCCGAGGAATGGCGGACAGGGATTGCGGAGGCCGAAGCCGCGGGCGTCGCGGTGACCGTCACGGTCAACGATGACATTCTCGACGATTCGGCCGAAGTACCAGACGGTCTGTGGCGTTCGTTCGAGATCGAATGCTGGAGGAGGGATCGAGCGCGCACTGGTGCCGAAGTAGCAAATAGTCTGGTCGACGTTGGTGGCCCCGCGCTTGCAGTCGCGTTAGGTGGCATCCTCGAGCACGGGCCTGAAGGCGATCTGCCGAGGTTTGAGCCCTTGCCCGAGGGAGCAGCAACAACGGTTCTAGTCAATCGATACGAGCGAAACCCCATAAACCGCGTTAGGTGCATTTCTCACTACGGGTCCACCTGCTGGGCGTGTGATTTTGATTTCGGGAAGTGTTATGGTTCCGCCGCTGAGGGATACATAGAAGTGCACCACCGAGTCCCCGTATCACAGGTGGGTGAGTCCTATCGCGTCGACCCAATTCGCGACCTCGTTCCATTGTGCAGCAACTGTCACTCTGCCGCTCATAGGCGCCAGCCGCCGTACGAGCCGTGGGAGCTGCGAGCGAGCTTGGGTCTTCCGGTGAAGAGCCCTGCACTTCCCTCACTCAATGCATGACGCTGGCCGTGTTAGCAGTCTTGACTGGGGCATGTTGCGCCGCTCGCTGGCGTCTCGAAGCGACCTGTATCGCTTGTCAGCCAAGCACAAAGCTGCTCGAGACCGGAGACTCCTTCTCGCAAGCTACATTCCCATACGAGCGCTACACGCCAACCCATATCGATTAAGGTTTGGACGTTTCGCGTGTCTCGCTCTCGGTTTCCGTTGAGTTTCTCGGTCCAAAACTCGCGACGTGATGCGGGGACTTTGAAGTACCTACAGCCCTCATGCGCATGCCAGAAGCAGCCATTCACAAAGACTGCGGCGCGGTACTTGCTCAGCACTATATCGGGCTTCCCAGGGAGGTCTGTTACGTGCAGCCTGAATCGAAACCCTCTTGAGTGCAGGTAGTGCCGCGTACTAAGTTCCGGGCGAGTATTGCGTCCGGAAATTCCTGCCATCATCCGACTCCGGGTAGCAGGATCCACTATATCCACGTTCAACCTCCTTCGAGGATGCATGCTCATCTTACTCTTGTCACCTTGGGCCACTTCACATTCTTTCGGCCCGTTCAGCGTCCCGCTCCGCGTCGGAAAGGGCCGTCAGGCGTCTGCTCAGATTCAGAACCTGTGGCTCGTCGCATCACCCTGCGGGACAGGGATAACAGCAGTCACACGAATAAGTACGGGGCCCCTCTCACCACGCTCCTTTCAAGGCCTTCGACTTGGTCATGCACTATACGTGCCCGTTCCAACCGCGCCCGTCGCACCCGGGACACGCCCTGCTGGCTGTCCTGTCGCCCTCGCACCAGCATGCAGACAACGTCCCCGCTTAAGCGCCGCCCCTCCGGAGATCAAACGTCACGGCGGGCGGATGAGGGACCAGACGTGAATGAGCTCATCTGCCAGGTCGGCGGATAGGGCAGGACAGATAGGTGCGCTTGCAGCCGGTGTCCTGCAGCTCGCTGGGGCGCCGCCGCGTCGACGAGAACGGCAACGACAGCGTCCCGGTGGGTGGTGGGCTTTGAGGGGTAGTTCCTCGGTGCTCACGGGCCGCTGGTGATGGCGGCGGTGTCAGTATCGCTGGTCTTGTACAGCAGCGCCATGGACGCCTCAGATAGGTAGCGGCGGTCCGCGACTTGCCATT
>NZ_JBFRFG010000039.1:0-10879 GCF_052114705.1 Terrabacter sp. 2YAF2 | reverse complement strand
TCGGACATCGCAGGCCGCCCCGTCCCGTCGTCGACACAACCCGATCACACGCTGCCGAGCACGACCTCGATTAGCTATGCAGGGACCGACGACGAGGACACCGGCACCCGCTCAGCCCTTGACGCTAAACACCTCACGCTGATGTCCGGTAACCGTCCTCGGGCTTTGGCCATCGGTGGTCGAGATTGCGTAACGAGGCCAGGAGGTGTTGTGACGTGCCGGGCGGGTGCGGCACGCCCTTCGTCGCCCGCTCGGGTCGACCCTTGGATGAGGGTGCACCCGCTGCATCAGCCGATGTTGGGCGGATCGCGGCGCCGACTCGTCGGGACCGTCATCCCGGTGAAGCGGTCCGTCCGGACGCGAGGGGCAGTTTCGTGGCCTGGAATCCGCACAGGCCACGAATGGCGTGCGTGGGATTGGCGTAGGGGGGCGGCAGGAAACGACGGGGCGGTAGGGCTCAGGGACGGGAGTGGAGCACAGCGACGCCGTCGCCGGTGAGGTCCTCGAGCGCGGCCTTGCGTCCAGTCATGGCCATCACCAGAGCGATGATGGGACCGACCACCTCGGGGCCGCTGCCGGAGGTCCATTCGGCGTCGGTGGCTCGCAGGGTGACACCGTCGATGCGACGCTTGGCTCCGATCAGCAGGTTGCTGCCGCGGTAGAAGTCGGCGACGGCGACGACGTGCTCGACCGGGTGGTCCCGGTAGCCGTCGAGGGCTCGGAAGACGTCCTCACCGTGGACGATGGTCTCGCCGAGCCACGACCTTGCCGGCCCCGGCGGCGCCGTCCGCGCCGAGACCCGGGACCGGAGGCGGGCGACGAGGTCGTGCGGGGTGCGCGCGTCGTCCTCCACGCGGGCGATCTCGGCATCGCTCATCCGCGTGAAGGAGAAGCCGTGGCGGGCGAGGTTGACCACGAACGCCGCCCGCGTCAGCTGCGCCGTCGCCACCATGTGTGCGACGGTGTCGCGGACCGTCCGGCCCGCGCACAGCGACGGCTGGTTCCATGCGTCGGCGGGCAGGGCGTCGAGGGCGTCCACGAGGGCGGCGCGTTCCTGGGCGATCGCGGGCCAGACTTCCATGGTGGTGACCTCTCGAAGTGGCTCGAGCTCTGCGCGGGCCGAGGGAGGCTGCAAATCCCGAGTCTAGGTGCCACCGCGGGGTCGCCGCGGGCGGATGCCACCGGCCCGACGAGATCATTTGACTGGTTCCAGACGACGTCACTGAGACGGGCGCCTTGCCCTCCGTCGGGACGGCGGCCATCTGCTTAGCCCACAGGGTGGTGCACGGGGAGACCGCCTGAGCCATGACGTTCCCCGTGGCTCTTTCCCTGGCTGCGGCAGCGGTGAGGTCCGGCACCTTGTGGTGCAGGCTAAAACACCGTGGTCCCGGCGCTACTGGCGCTTCGGCAACTTGGATACGAGCTGGAGCAGCACGAGGAGCGATTCATTGCCAAGACTGCTCACGCCCGCGTTTCCGCGGATGATCCCGTCGCAGTCCTCGGAGTGGTCAGGCTCGCGGAGCTCCGCCGTCCTTGGCGAGCGACTGACGCAGAGGTCGAGGGAGCAGCCATGGAGTTTGACCTGTAGCGACGTAGGGGCCCTGCGCCAACATCCTCAACTCGGCAGCACCGCGCGGACAGCGGCATGAGCGTGCGTCACATCCAGTCGATTCCGGTCGGCCAGCCATGCTGGATCGGCACAGTTGGTGATCTTCGCCTACGAGAGCTCCGCCGGGTCACCGCGGTGGAGAAGGGCCCGGCGACCTGGGGCCGGTCAGTGACCCGGTTCAGCTACCCGGCCAGCACCCAGACGCTGGTGGCGAGTACCTCGTGGCCCTCCCCCCTTGCTGGTCGTGGTGAATCCGCCGTCAGCGGAGCAGTCGAAGGACGAAGTCGTTCCGCTCTGTTGTGGACCTGACCTCGAGGACGCCCTGAGCGGTCTGGTAGGCACCAGTCCCTCCGGTGATGGCGAAGCTGTTGGCTTCTCTCGTGAGGTGGAATGGGCCCTCCACCGTGATCAGGCCACTGGCGAGTTCGAAGGTGACGTCTCCCATGCAGATGGTGTCCTCGACGAACACGCATTGTCCCCGCAGGTCGCCTTGTTTCTGGGTCATCGCAGGGTTGAGCACGGGGTGGTTGAAGACCAGGTAGTCACCGACGCTCTGCCCCGGCGCTCCGACGTCGACACGTGTGGTCCCGGTGCCTGCCGGCGCCGAAAGGTGGATCACCGCGGGGTTCCGGGAATCATCTGCAACGACGCCACCAGCCTGCGAGTGTTCGGCTGCGTTCGCTGCGTCCGGCGCGCGAGCGGGCCTCGTCGTGGACTCGGCTCCGAGCCGGTGCTCAGCGGCGTTCGCCGACCCCGCGATGGAATAGTCGTGGTCGGCGTGGGCGGTCGCGGCCCCGAGGGCGAGGACGCTGCCCACGGTGACAAGGGAGGTTGGCACCGCCAGACGTGAGAGCCACCACCTGGCTGGCCTCTCTCCGTGGCGTATCGAGTTGATCCTGAGCATCGCACTGCTCCTTTCGGTGTGGACCTCGGTGCCGGTTGGCTGAGGTCCCTCCGAGCGTGCGTGCCGGCGCGGGCGGCCATCATCGGGCAACTCCCTCAGGTCGGGAGTCACCGTTCCGCGGGTCGGGAGGCGGGCGGATTGCCGAGCTGGGCGGCGAGCTCGGCGCGGTTCCGCACTCCGAGCTTCGCGAGGATGTTCGACACATGTCGCTCGACGGTCTTGCGGGAGAGGAACAGGCGTGCCGCGATCTCGCGGTTGCTGGCGCCGGCGGTGACGAACACGGCGATCTCGTGTTCCCGTTCGGTGAGCGTGCCGAGCATGTCGGACGGACGAATCCCCGGACCACGACGCCAGGTTCGGACGCCGAGAGAGCGCAGCCCCCGTTCGGCGACCAGCTGTGCCGTGGTGGCGCCGATTCGCTCGGCCACGCTGCCTGCCCCCCGGAACAGCTCCGCCGCCCCGGCGGTGTCCTGTTCCCGGGCCAGTAACGCAGCCAGGTCGAGCTTCGCCTGAAGGGAATCCAACAGGAGCCCCTGGCGTTCCGCCTCGGCCACCACAGTGCGCGAGGCTCCCACCGCATCCGGGAGCCGGCGAACGGCGGCGGCGATCGCGGCCTCGGCACCCAGGCGCCGCCAGCTGTTGTAGAGGTCCGCCACCGGTACCTCGACCTGGGAGAGGAGCGCATGGGCTTCTGGCACGTCTCCGACGCGGGCGAGCGCCTCGGCGCCGCGGAGGGCCGCCTCCGTGCCGCACCTCAGGCATCCCGCGGACGCGGCGTCCGCGCGTGCCCATCCGACCGCGGCACGGACATCGGCACTGGTATGCCCCGGATCGAGCCACGCAAGCGCCGCGGCGCGCTCCATGTGCGCCTGCAAGCGGTAGTGCGGCTCCCGCTCCTCATCCGCCGCCTCGCCCAACCCGTCCACCGCACGCCGCCAGTCGCCCCGCTGCAGCTCGATCAACCGCGGCAGGATCACGCTGAACGCGCGGGCGGGACGCAGCTCGGATAGCCGGCGACCGAGGGCCGTGCACTCGTCCATGACGACCTCGGCGTCGCCGAGTCGCCCGAGGGACAGCAGAACCCGCCCGTACGCGGCACCGACCTCGAGCACGGCCTGCGGGAGCACGCGACCGCGCGCTTGCGCCCATGCGCCACGTAGCCGGGTCTCGGCAGCGGCGTTCCGGCCGAGGAACCGGAGGGCCATCGCGCCGTCCACGAGTGCCTCGATGTGGACGCGCTCGTCGAAGTCGACTGCGGCCTTGGCCAGCTCGTCGGCGGACGCCAGGAGCCCTTCGGGATCGTCCACCATCAGGGCTCCCTCCGCGACGGCGACCAGGGCGCGCAGATAGGCAGCCCGCACGGGTCCGGCCTGGCTCCGCAGCACCTGCGGGTCGGGGACGAGTTCCCGAGCCATGGCGAGGGACTCTTGCGCCGCCGCCATCGCCGCGGCTGCGTCGTGCTCGGCGTGCCGAAACAGCGCGGCCTCCTGTGCCGCGACCTCGGCCCTGAGCACCAGGTCGTCGTTTGCTGCTACGCGGCACCGTTCGAGGGCATCCTGCGCCTCGGCTTGCCACCCGAGCTGCAGCGCGAACTCGGATACGCGGAGCGCGGCACGAGCGGCTTCGACCGGGTCCTGAGCGAGCGCGGCCAGGTGCAACCAGCGGCGTAGTGCCTCTTCGTGCTCGCCCAGCTCACCCGCCAGCGACGCGAGATCGGCCTCGAGCGACCGATCACCCTCGACGGACCCGCGATGCGGTGCGGTCGCGTCGGCGATCTCGCCGAGTCGCCGCAGGCCCGCGGCCCCGAGCAGCCGCCGCCGGGGTGCCCCTGCCAGACGGGCGGCAAGGTCGCGCACGGGCAGGCCGGCCGCCTCGCGATGCTCTAGCGCCTCCAGGAGCAGCAGCTCGTCGGCCTCGGACGTCGCCTCGAGCCAGTCCACGATCCGCGTGTGCAGCTGTCGGGAGCGAGGCGCGGACAGCCCCTCTAACACCCCCTGCCTGATCAGGTCGTGCGCCACCTGGTAGCTCCCGACCGCGCGGACTACCAGGCCCCGGTGCTCCAGGCCGGCGACCGCGCCGTGCACCTCCCCTTCCGCAGCACTGCACAACTGCACAAGGTCCTCCACGGTGAGAGGTCGCCCCACGAGGGCCAGCAGGGTGAGGACCAACCCCGCCTCGTCGCCGAGCAAACGGACCCGCCGCCCGACCAGCCCGGCGACGTCGCCGTCCCCGGGCCCACCGCAGGCAAGGACCTCGAGCCAGAACGGCGAGCCCTCGGCGGTCCGCCAGATGCCCTCTGCGGTCGTGTCAGCCACGTCCGGTGCGAGGCCCCGGACGAGACGAACGCCGTCGTCACGATCGAGGGGACCCAGCTCAAGAAGCACCAATCGGTCGCGCCCGAGTAGGCGGGCCAGGGCCTCTGCGAAGGACTCCGTCACCGCGGCCGCCCGGGACGCCATCACGATGCCGAGGGGAAGAGCCGTGTCGCGGGCCGCCCGCACCAGGTAGTGCAGCAGTGCGAGGGAGGCCCGGTCGGCCCACTGCGCGTCGTCGACGACGAGCAGCACCGGACCCAGTCCAGCAACGGCTTGATGGGCGGCCTCGAAGACCCGCACCGACTCCAGGGACTGAGCCGTGGCGGCGCCGGCGAAGACCAAGTCATCGAGCACAGCGCCATACTTCGGCACGGTGGTCAGCTCCTTCAGGCACGGCCGCATACAGGCCAGCGGCACCTCCCGTTCGGGTTCGTAGCCCGCCGTTGCAAACTGCTTCATACCGCCGACCCCGGCGCGGAACTCGGTAAGGAGCCGGGTCTTACCGACGCCGGGGTCACCGAGAATCATGGCGGCAGCCGGGCCGCCACCGTCCCACCGAGTGGTGAGCAGGTCCAGGGCCTCGAGCTCGACGGTACGGCCCACGAAAGTGCTGCGCACAGCAGCAGGCTACGTCCGCCGCCGCTTCCACGCAGGCCACGACAAAGTAGCCCGGCGGGTACCCGGAATGTCTGGCTCACCGGGGACGGACAACCGCCCTATCACGAAGCGGTCGTGGTGGCGGTGACCCCCAGCAACGGCCCCTGGCTGTTCGCTATCGAGGCGACATCAGAGAAAGCCGCGAACGACCTCCTCACTGCCTTCGAAGCTGCCCTGGGCTAGCGGACGACGGCACGGCAGCCCGGTCAGCCCCACTGAGTGGGGTTCTGAGCTGCGGCGCGCGCACGCATCCGTGCCTGCTGGCGCACCTCAAGGAACAGAGTCGCAGCCACCGCAAGCCCGCTCGCATACAGACCGGCGCAGAACGCTGGGAACGTCAAGGTCCGCGACCTGTCGCTCGAGGTCATCGCCACCGGCACCCTGGCCGAACTGGAGGGCCATCGTTGAGTACTGCCGCACCCTGGCTCTCGAGGAGATCGCGTGGGCCGCGAAGCCGACGGCTGGATGCCCTTGACGGAGTGCCTGGCAGACGTGCCCGGAGAGAAGTGCGCGCCGATGCGGCAGGATCTCAGGGCCGCGGCCGCCGAGCGACGACCCGGCAGGTGACCGTCGACCTGACCTGCCGCGTGCTCGACGGAGTACGGCACACCAGCGGCATGAGCGGAGGCCCGCTAATTCGGCTCGAGCTACCATCCGCTCATCTGAGCCAGCCGGGGCGGCGCGCCGAGTCGTGCCGGGTCGGGGCAGAGCCGGGCGAGGCGTCTGGGGCAGGGGCAGGGGCAGGGGCGAGCATGTTGCCCCGCTTGAAGCAGGTGGCGCCGTTGCGGGTCTTCGCGCCGCAGTACGTGGGAACCTCAGACATGCCCGATACCTCCCATGGCGTGACTCATGAGACGGCGGATGCGGTTCGGGCTCAGCTCCCCGCGCCGCGAACTAGAACCGGCCGGGTGGTGCACAGCCGCGCCGCGACCATCGTGTTCGGCTCGCTGTGGTGGCTGTACGGCCTCTGGCTCGCATGGATCGCCTTCCAGGCGCGGGACTCGAACTGGCTGTGGCTGTTCTACGCGGGGCTGGCGGCTGCCGTGTTCGGCGGCAGGCTCCTTCGGCAAGTGCAGTGGGTCTTCGACCGTTCGAGCGAAGTGGCTCGTGGGGCTAGCCGCTGCGTGGTGTTTGGGCTCGCGATCGCAGGATTCGTTGCTTCGGCCGCGCAGTTCCGTCTGGCCACTCTGATTGTGCTTGCCTTGGTCGGCCCTGCTGCCGTCGTTTGGTTCGCTGAGCGCAACGTTCGCCTCCAAGAGCGGAGCAGGCAGCTCTCGCAGGAGGTTGAGTTCAAGCAAGGGCAGGTGGATGCCCTGAAGCAGGGCACGCAGACCGCTGAAGTGCTCAATGCGCTCATGCGCGTGAACCTCGAACTCATGAGGCTTGCCGCCCTGGACGAAGTGCGCCGGCGCAATGCGCATCCTCCGCTCGCTGGTCACCGGAAGGGCCGTCGCCGGGTGTATGAGGTCCAAGCCCTGTGGGAAGACGCTCAGGCGAAGGGCGCGCAAGCCGCAGCAGTGACCTCTGAGCAGAGTCTCGAGAGCCCTCCCGCACTGTCGAAATAGCAGTGCGCGGTCCATCCGGCTCGCCCCTGGCCTCCGGACTGCTCCTAGAATCGGCCGACACGTTCTCGCCGGCGCCGTTCCGTGACCCACCCCCTGGGGTCGACGGGGCGGCGCCACCAGCAGCCACCACGGCGTCAGCGACGTCGACAGCGATCGGGCAGCCGCGCTGCGCAGCATGCCCCATGCCTCGCGGCTTCGCACCGAGCGTGGAATCCGCACGTGTGGCGCTCGGAATGGGATCTTCCTTCGACGGTCTGTGGGCGCGCCCCGGACTCCAGCTTCTCGGCACGACCGGTAAGCGGCATGACCGTGCGTCCGCGCGTGAATGACACACCGCCGAGGTTGCATCCTGAAAGACTCCCGAAGTGCCTAACGACCGCGTGGAGTACCTCCTCCTTCTCGATGGACTGGACGACGAAGCCCTTTGGGCTGCAAGTCGGGCAGCGCTCTCCCTCGTGCAACACGACATCGCCAAGGCGGAGACTGACATCCCGTGGTCAATGCGTGACACCTGGCCGGCGGAGGCTGCCGGGGCAGCCGCACTGCTGCGCGACCGCTTTGTTCCCGAACACAAGCGGGATGAGCCCTACCAGCAGACGGGCATGCAGCTCACCGATGATCACGCAGTCCGCCAAGCCTTCATCACGTTCGCCGCGCACGCTTACGATGCTTCATTCTGGCGACACGATCACGCCGAAGTCGCCAGCCTTGCCGACGAGGGAACCTCCTTCGCCATCCACCTGACCGAGGACCAGCGCAAGACGATCACCGAGATGATCGGTGACGACCGCATCGTCACACTGGCGGAATGGAACAAGACCCACCCCTCGTTCTGGCGCTCCCTCCTCGAACGGCTCAGTCCACCTGAGAGCTAGCCCTCAGCGGCATGTGCGGACGTCTGCGCGACGAGGTCGCCCCTCAGGCCGCAAACGGCATCAGTTCTCGGGACGCGGTCCGTTCTCCGATATGCCGTGGGCCTCGGCGTATCGGATGAACTCCGCACGACGCGAGCCAGGGAGATCAAGCGGGACGCCCTGCCCCTCGGTGGTGATGATCGCGACCACATCCATTGCCTTCCACCGGCCGGGCTCGGCCACGCGTGCAATCTGACTCCACGACAGCGTGCGCCACCTGAACCACCTCCTGAGCCGAACTCCCGCAGTCGAAACGACAGTGCGGTCCCACGGGCGCACGAGCGTCGGAGCGCCGAAGATGACGCCTAGAAACAACAACACGTGCCAGTCGACGCCGACGAGCACGAACGCCACAAGGATGGCGACCATCGCCAACAGCGGGATCCCGACGGTCCGCCAGAGCGCGACTGGTCCGTGCGCCCCCTCGATGTCGTTGCCCTCACCGTCATGCGCCATGCGTCCCCCTGCCAGTCGCTCATCACGGGCGTGAGCCCACAGCTCCCGTGTGGAAACTACAGCCCCCGGGTTCAGTCAGGGAGCGAACTTGCCGATCCTTGGTTACAGGAGACGACCCTCAGCGGCATGGTCCGACGGGCGGGACCGGCCACCATCCACCGCACCTCACGCTTGTGAGCGACCCCCTGGGCAACGACTTCCCCGCGCGCAGACGTTGTCAGCGGGCGCGTGCAACGTCGGCCAGCGAACACGCGCTCACGAGGAATGGGACCAGCACTGACAGGGCGAGGGTCAGCGTGTGGCGGGCCAGCGAGGGGTGCTCCCGGGCGACCTGATGACGCAGCTCCGGGCGGCGCATCGCCCGGAGGCCGACCTGCTGCTCGCCTCGCGCGCGTTGGCGTCCAGCAGTGAGGCTGATGGTTACACAGTTCAGGACGATGCCGGTGGCAACCGCCGCTTCCCACCACCGCTGGTGAGCCCAGTAGTAGACGACAAAGGGAAGCAGGAGCGCAGCGATCAGGCAGAACTCCGCGATCGTGAAGATGAATCCGTTGAGCCGGTTGTGCTCCCGGATGATTGCGAGCATCGACCCGTCCTCGCTTTCGTCAGGTGGTCTATTCGTCGCGTTCCCGACCGCGGACTCTCGTGCAGTCGTGGCCTCCGTCGAGATCAAGGTGAGCTGATCCGGTGCGTTCCGCGGAGAGCGCCAGCGGGCACGAGTGCGCTGATCGCGGCATAGAAAGGCGTTCTGCGCGGTCGGGTCTGGCGTGGCGAACGTCCTCCCTGATGCGCTTGTCGGGCTTGGTGTCCCACACGCAAGAAGGAGGACGTTCATGAACAACGGTAGTGGCGTTTCCCGCGGTGATCGGAACCGCAACGCTCGGCTTTCGAGGTTGCGGGCGGCGGTCCCGACGACGAACGCGATCGTCGGGATCGACCTGGCCGACCGCAAGCAGATGCTCGTCGTGACCGACCACGACTCGAAGGTCCTCGCGCGGCGCACGTTCCGGTGCAAGGCGTGGACCTCGGCGCGGCCCTGGACTGGGCAGCGGACCGCGCCCACGCGAAGGGGTTCGCCGGGGTGACGGTGGCGTGCGAGCCGACCGGGCACCGGTGGATGGTCCTGGCTCAGCTCGCCGCCGAACGCGGCATGTCATTCGTATGCGTCCAGCCCGCAGCCTCCTCCTGGGCCCGGAAGACCGAGGACCTCACCACGGACAAGACCGACGACAAAGACGCCGTCCTGATCGCCCGGCTCACCGCCGAGCTGCGCTGCTACCTGCCCGAACCCGTCGACCAGGCGAACGCGGCCTGGACCCGGCTGCGGCACCTCGGCTCCCGCCGGGAGGAGCTGCTCGAGCAGCACGTGAGCTGCGTGCAGACCCTCCGGGACCTGCTCGAGTGCGTGTGGCCGGCCGCGCTCGAGACAGCGAAGCACCCGTTCCGCTCGACCACGTTCGTGGCCGCCCTGGCCGTTGTCGTCGGGCAGGGGCGCGGTCGTGACGGTGGGGACCTGGACCGCACGAGGCGGCTCGGGCTGGCCCGGTTCGAGCGGGCCGTCCGCGCCGAGGTCACGCGCCGTGGCGGGGTCCGGCCGTGCCTGCGAATCGTCCGCCGCCTCTTCGCCGCGCTCGATGACAGCGCCGGTGTGGTCGCGCACCGGCCGGCGGTGTTCGAACGGCTCGAGTGGACCCTCGCGGACTGGGACACCGCCCGGTCCAACCTGACCGACATCGAAACCAGGATGGTGTGCGTCCTCGACGAGCTGGGCCTGACCGCGCTGGTGACCAGCATCGACGGGCTGTCCCCGGTCGGGGCCGCCGCGATCCTCGCCCAGACCGGCGACCTGACCCGGTTCACCTCCGCCCGGGCCGTGGTCAAGCACGCCGGCCTGGCGCCGCGGGAACGCAAGTCCGGCACCTTCACCGGCCGGGCCCGCCTCACCGGCGCCGGGCGGCCGCAGCTGCGCGTCGCGGCGTGGCGGGCGGTGTGGGGGTGCCTACAAACCAACCGGGTGTACGCCGCCCGCTACCGACACCTCACCACCCGCGAGACCAACCGGCTCACCCCGACCCAAGCCCAGACCGCCGTCGCCGGCGCGATCTTGCGTCAGCTGTACGCCGTCGTCACCCAGCAGCGCGCGTGGGACCCGGTGATCGCCGCCCACGGCACCACCATGTGGAAGGAGACCGCGAGCACCACTGCGGCATAACGATATCCAGCACCAGAGCATCAGCACCAAGCCACCAGCACGCGGCGCTAGCCACCAAGAGCTGGGGCGGGGTGAGCCTTCCGCGGCATTGAGAACCATTGCGGTATCTCGTCGGACATCGCAGGCCGCCCCGTCCCGTCGTCGACACAACCCGATCACACGCTGCCGAGCACGACCTCGATTAGCTATGCAGGGACCGACGACGAGGACACCGGCACCCGCTCAGCCCTTGACGCTAAACACCTCA
>NZ_JBFRFG010000038.1:0-13905 GCF_052114705.1 Terrabacter sp. 2YAF2 | reverse complement strand
GCGCTCGTCGATCTGTTGGGCAAGCCGGTCGAGGAGGCAAGAGCGCTCTGCATTCCCACCGCTCAGTGGGGTCATCCGATGTGCGGGCCGGTCTCGGCGCGCGGGTTTGTCGCTGGTCTGCCGCCGTGGGGCGGGATGACCTCGATGTCCTGGAACTCCCTCGGCCTGCTCGAGCTGACCGCGCTGGCGACGATCGGCGAAGAACGCTGGGTGCCGTGGATTCGTGCGGCCGACGTCCTCCTCGTCGACGGTGGCGAGGCCACCTATCTGTGCCACTGGATGAAGGAGTCCGGGCTGGCGGCCCTCCTGCCGTCGCTGTCCGACACGGTCTGGGTGGGCGTGAGCGCCGGCAGCATGGTGATGACGCCGAGGATCGGTGCCGACTTCGTACAGTGGCCGGGAGCGCCCGACGACCGCACGCTCGGCCTCGTCGACTTCTCGATCTTTCCCCATCTCGATGTGTTCCCGGAGAACACCATGGCCGATGCCGAGAAGTGGGCTGCCGAAATCAGCGGGCCGGCATACGTCCTCGATGACCAGTCTGCGATCCGGGTGGTCGACGGGGTGGCCCAAGTGGTGTCCGAGGGGCGTTGGAGGCGCCTTCCTGAGGAGAGTCCGCACTAGAGCAGGCGTTGCCTTGAGTTCGGGCAACACGCCACCCCTTTCAAAACGCCGGGGCAGGTGCCGCTGGTTCCCCGAACAGCGAGCAGGGTCCGGCGACACCCGCTCGTCCGGCACGACCGACCGCGCGACCCGGGCAGGCTGGGTCGGTCGCCCGCGATGGGCATGTTCAGGCGGTCGCAGTGGCCCGAAGCGGCATGAGTGAAAACGCGCGGGGGGCTGGTGCCGGGACCTGCGGGAGGCTGTCCATGGACGTCATGAGCGCTGACACCAGCTCGAGGCTTGGGCCGCGACCCCGGTTGCAAGCGTCAACCTGCGGCACGTCAAAGGCACGCTGACAGCCCGATCCGTCGTTCCCGACCACGAGTCCGGCAACTGGTCGACGATGGTCGCATGGTCCGCGTCCTGGCCGCGCTGCGGCGGCTGCCCCTGACCACGACCCTCGTCGCCGTCATCCTCGTCCTGTCGGTCCTCAGCCGCACCCTGTGGGAGCCGCTGGCGTCGCAGCCTGTGGTCCGGACCGTTGCCTACGGGCTGCCCGCCTTCGAGGACGGCGCCTGGTGGACCGTGGCGACCGGGGCGTTCTTCGCGATGCAACCGGTGCAGTACGTCCCGATCCTGCTCGGAGTCGCGGTGTTCGGCGGCTTCACCGAATGGCGCCTCGGCACGCGCTGGGCCGCCCTCGCCCTAGTCGTGTGTCACGTCGTGGCCGTCGTCGGGACCGCCACCTTGCTCTGGCTCACGCGTGACCACGGCTACGCGTGGACGACCGCGCTGGCGCGGGTCCGCGACGCCGGCCCCTCCGCGGGCTTCCTCGGGGCGGCCGCCGCCGCCTCCGTCACCCTGACGCCACCGTGGCGCGGGCGACTCCGGGCGGTGCTCGTCACCTACGTGCTGCTCGTCGTCGTCCACATGGGCGCGCTGGCCGACCTGGAGCACGTCGTCGGCGTCGGCGCCGGCCTCCTCCTGGGCCCGCTGCTCCAGGACCGACGGCCGCGCCTCGTGCCGCGGCGCCTGACGCGCCGGGACTACCGGTTGCTCGCCTCAGGATTCTTCGTCATTGCCGCGGTCGAGGCCGTCATCGCGAACTTCACGACCGAGGAGGGTCCACTCGCCGTGACGCTGTCGGCGCAGGCACAGGCGGACGACCTCGCCCACCGCAACCTCTTCGGCCCGATCGTCCTCGGTGTGCTGTGGCTCTGGCTGGCGCGCAGCCTCTACAAGGGCCGCCGGCGCGCGTGGCTCTGGGCCGTCGGTCTCCTCGCCGCCGTCATCGCGCTCCAGATCGCCAGCTTCGCGCACATGGTCGTCGTCGGCGAGCAGGGGCTCGTGGCCGCCTCCTACGACCTCGTCCTCAACACCGTTGGTCTGGCGCTGCTCTGGGCCGGCCGCCACGCCTTCCGCAACCCCTCGCCCCGACGGGCGCGACGCACCATCGGTAGCCTCGTCGCCCCGGCAGACGAGGACCAGCGGGCCATGGCAACCGAACTGCTACGCCACGAAGGCACGGTCAACCGACTCGCCTGGATGACGACCTGGCCGGAGAACCGCTGGTTCTCCAGCAGGAACCGCCCCGGCTACGTCGCCTATCGGGTGCACGCAGGCGTCGCGGTCGGCCTGTGCGACCCGGTGGCGGCCCGCGAGGAGGACCGGTCGGCACTGCTCGCCGAGTTCGCCGACCAGGTGCACGCCCAAGGCATGGTTCCCTGCCTGTTCACCGTGAGCGCGGAGGCCGCTCGCCACGCACGGTCCCGGGGATGGCATGCCCTCCAGGTGGCAGAGGAAGCTGTCATCGAGCTGGCTGACCTCGACTTCGTCGGCAAGGCCTGGCAGGACGTGCGCACGGGCCTCAACCAGGCCTCCAAGCGCAACATCCGGTTCTCCCTCGCGCCGCTGGGGGCCATGCCACGCGGGTTGCAGATGCAGGTCAAGGCGATCTCGTCCGAATGGGTCGAGGACATGGGCCTGCCGGAGATGGGTTTCACGCTGGGCGGGGTCGATGAGGCCCTCGACCCTGCCGTGCGGGTGGGTCTCGCCGTCGACGCCGACGCGACGGTTCACGGCGTGACGTCGTGGATGCCGATCCACGACGTGGGCGGCGGCGAGCCGGTCGGCTGGACCCTCGATGTGATGCGCCGGCTGCCCGGGGGCTTTCGCTACTCGATGGAGTTCCTCATCGCCTCAGCCTGCCTCACCTTCCGCGATGAGGGCTGCACGGCCGTCTCGCTCTCGGGCGCTCCGTTGGCGCGGAGCCGCCAGTCCGGCGGCGACGACCTCGACCGCGGAACGCTCGACCTCTTCCTCGACCGGCTCGGCGCCACGCTCGAGCCGTACTACGGCTTCCGGTCGCTGCACGCGTTCAAGTCGAAGTTCCAGCCGGTGCACGATCCGCTCTACCTCGTCTTCCCCGACGAGGCCGCTCTCCCAAGGATCGGCCTCGCGCTGAGCCGGGCCTACCTCCCGGAGGCCGGGCTGCGCGACCTGATGGCCCTCACACGGCCGACCCACGCGTGACCCGGGAGTTCCGGGACCGGAGCCTCGTCTGCCGCCAAGGGGCTCAGGAGCCTGGTATGCCGCCGAGCGCGCCCGGAGGGCCCACGACGCTCCGGGACGGGGTCAAGGCAACGGGATTCGTCTGTTGGACCAGGAACAACAACGGGCACGACGGTCCTGCCTGGGCATACGGGCCGCGGATGTCTCTGGCTCGGCGTGACCGCGTCATCCGCATCGCTCCTCTCGGTGGCGACGCGGGTGGCGCGGCCGACTCGATGTTTGGACGCTCCGAGGAGCGTGGCTGCGACTCCACAGCTTCTTCCGCTACTCCCTGCGGCTCTGCCAAAACTGAGACGATGGCGTATGGATCCGCGAAAGCCTTTGCGCTCTCCGGCGCCCAGCCTCGACTCGGCGGCCCGCACCGTTCTGGCCCGGACCGAGTCAGGCAAGGGGACGAGCCCGATCCGTCAGCTCGCGGGACGCGGGTCGTGGACCGGGCGCCAGCGGGTGCGCAGCGGACCTGCCACCACCGGGTTCACCGGCCGGTTGCCTGGCCAGGCCCTGCTCACCCCGGCCGTGCTGACCGCAACGCAGCTGCGGCTGCACGATGCCCACCCGGCTGACGAGCGCTGTCGCCGACATGCATCTGGCGCGGGAGCACGCTTCCGTCGTCCGGTCATTCGTGCGCGGCGAGGACTCCGAGCGCAGCGACATCGACTCGTCCCTGCCCAAGCCCGATGGGTACGACGAGGTCGCGGGCGGGGGGACGCCGGCACGCCGGCACTCGAGGACCGGTGCCCACCCGGCCCGGTAACCGGTTGCAGGGGCTCGTCTTCGACCACAGCAAGCTCGTTGATGTGGCCCCATCCGGCGCCGAACCTTCCAAGCCGCCGTACGGACGCCGTGAGCGTCGAGCTGGCACCGGTGCACAGCTGATGACTCCATCGAGGCCGACGACCCGGCAGGCGGACATGGCCTGGGCCGATCCCGGCGCCAGGTCGCGGAGAGGTGCCTCGAGGTGGCCGACCTCGTCGATGCCGAGGACGGCGCCGCAACCAACGTATGCATCGGTCTGTTCACCCTCGCGGGGATCGCGGCCGGGGACGCCGTCTGCACCGCTGCGCTCGGCGCGCACTACATGGGAGCGGACCACGTCGGCGCGGCTACGCTACTCGCACGGGTAAACGACCATCTGGGCGCGCAGCTCAAGACGCTGGTCGACCTCAAGCCGGGGGCGCTCGAGGGCAACGCGGTGCTCCGCGGCCGCCACCGGGGCACGGCCCGGCGGGCCGCCCACGAGCTGGTCGCGCAGGCCAGCGCACGGACCCTCTGACCCGCTGAGTCCGGTGGGCGCCCGCCTTCCCAGGCGCGGGGTCCCACCGCAGCCGCCGTCTCTCGTCAGGAGCCACCGTGCCGGGCCAGCCGTGGCAGGGTGGCACGACCGGGAACGCCAGTGACGCGCTGCGTTTTGGGGTGCCCGTCGCGCGCTCTCGCTAGCCTGCAAAGACGCCACCGCCTGGAGCCACCACCCCTAGGTCACGCTTCGGGCGGTGGTGCTGCGACGTGGGTGACCGGCGTGCGCAGATCGCTGGCGATGTTGCGGTGTCGGTGAGGTTTCCGGTTGGGGCCTTTGCGCGTTCGGGCGCGGGCGTCCCTGCGGCCCTTTTACGCTGGGTGTACCCCACCGTCTGGGCCTCCCGTAAGGACACAGGCGGTGGCGGTCGCCGACGGCCCCCCGCTGGGGGGTCGTTGAATGTGCACATGTCGGGGCACCTGGGACCGGGTAGGCGCGGAGATCACGCACGGGGAGCACGCGCGGAGGCAGACTCCCGGACGTGTGTGTCGAGCTCGGCCCCCAGGTGTGTGGAACGCTCGGCGGCATGACGCGTGACGAACTGCTGGACGTGTACGACCGTGAGGTTCGAGCCTCCTTCCCACGTCGTCTCCCTGCCGGCTGGGTCAGTGAGCAGGACGGTCCGTTGACACGCTGCCTGACCCCCCACGGCAGGGGGTTCTCCATGCTGACCGCCGATGCGTCGGGATTGACCGCGGCGCAGCTGCAAGGGCTGGTCTCGCGAACGTTCGGCTTCTACGATGAGCACGGACGAGGGTTCGAGTGGAAGACCTTCGACCACGACCGGCGCGACCTGCGGCCCCTGCTGGTCCAGCACGGCGCCCGGCCGGAGGCTGCCGAGGCCCTGGTCCTCGGCGAGGCGGCCGCGCTAGCGGGGGACGCGGAGTTGCCAGCGGGGCTGACCGTCCGGGCCGTCACCTCCCGCACCGACCTTGACCGGGTGGCGGCCCTCGAGAGCCACGTGTGGGCCCAGGACTGGTCCTGGCTGGCCGATGACCTGCACGCCCGGCTCACGGGCCCGGCACCGGTTGAGGTCCTCCTCGTCGAAGACCAGGGCGTGACCGTCAGCGCGGCCTGGCTGGTGCCACTGGGCGGGACCCAGGTGGCCGGCCTGTGGGGCGGGAGCACCCTGCCCGCCTACCGAGGACGCGGGATCTACCGGGCCTTGGTCTCCCGACGTGCCCACCTCGCCCTCGAACGCGGCTACTCGACTCTGCAGGTCGACGCCTCCGAGGACAGTCGGCCCATCCTCGAACGGCTCGGCCTGCACACCGTGGGACGAACCGTCCCCTACGCGACAGCCTGAGCCCGGACGCAGGAGTCACGCCGAGCACGCGGTGGCACCGCTCCTCTGCGAAAACCCTCGACACCCTCGAGAGAAGCCCTCATCCCCGTCCCGGGCGCCGGCGGGTTCGTGACAGGGCGCGGAGCGTCGCGTGCCTGCGGCTGGGGGAGCCGGGCCAGGCCGGGCCGAGCTCCCCGAGTGGTCACCGCTGCCTGCCTGCCACGAACAGAGCGACCGCCTTGTCGATACGTCGTTGCCGGGTCTCCGGGGATTTGGCGGCGTTGATGGTGTCCACGTGGTGCCGCTGCAGGCTGTTGGACAGCCCGTCGAAGAACTCTCGAGCCGCAACGCTGTGCTCCATGGCGGTCGCGAAGTCAGCTGGCACGTCCACCTCTCGTGGTGAGTCCGCGACCTTCAGCGTCACTGCAATGGGGTCGCCGCCCTTCAACCCGGTGGCGGCGCGGACCGCGGCACTGACCCCGATCAGGTGTTGGCCACCCATGACGGCCACGGTGCTGCGGTACTCGTAGCCGTTCACGGTCACGAGCACCGGCGGGCGTTGCCCACGCCCGAGCTGCTCGATGACGTCGTGCGGCACGGAAATCCCGGTGTTGTTTCCGCTGGAGGTCAAGGTGGTCTCGAAGGTCACGGCTTCGCGCTCGTCCGGCATCATCGCTCTCCTGTCGGCTTGGATCGTCAGCCCGAACTGTTGCACGCGAGCCGGCCCCCGGTGCCGCAGACCGGTTGAGCGACGGCACAGGCCCACAAGTGGAGGCACTGGAGTCAGTGGCGTGTCGCTTCCCGGATACGGTGCTGCAACCGGTCCAGACCGGAACGGATGAGCGCCCCGTACCCGTTGATCGGGAGGCCGGCGCCGCACCAGTTCTCTTGACGCTACGTCGCAACTCCGAAGCGTCGCACCTCCTGGGGCCAACCGCAGGCTACCGCGATCTTGCCTGCCCACAGCCGCGCTTCCTCGGCGTCGGCGACATCGACGACGGCGATGCCGCCGAGGTGCTCCTTGGTCTCGGCGAACGGACCATCGGTGAACAACGGCGTGCCACTCGAGGCATCGACGTTGAAGGCGGGGGAATCGTCCAGGCCACCGGTGAAGAGGAGGACTCCGGCATCCTTCATCTCTGACCGCAACGCCTTGACAGCCTCGAACCTCTCGGCCATCTCCTCTGCGGTGTAGTCGGGCACCCACTCGTCGTTGAACGCGATGAGGAACTCAGTCACCTCTACTCCTTCCCTGGAGGTGGACCCTCCGTCCGCCTTTACGTCACCACGAACGGCGACAGCCCCGTTCGACAGGCACTGGACAAGAACCTATGTGCATGGGACGTTTCCGGCACGAGCCCTCTGCGGCATGAGCGAGCGTCTCCTATCCCTCCGGGCTAGGTGCGAGTCCCGCCAGCAGAATGTCGACGGTCCGGTCGAGGACGTCTGCCCAGCGGCTGCCGCCAGGGTCGTTGCTGACCTGTTGCGTCGCCAGGCCCGTGAGCATCGCCGTCCAGATGTCGAGGGCCGCCGGGTCGACGATGCCCACGGCGCGCAGCGCCTTTGACAGTTCCGCGAGCACCTCACTCGCCAGTGCGTAGGACGTGGCCGAGGGGACGAACGCCGGAATCACCCGCAGGAACAGCAACTGCAACCGTGCGGAGTCGGCGACCGCGAACTCGAAGAAGATGCGCGCCCCGGCGCGCACCCGGTCCTCCTCGGGCAGTTCTGCCGTCAGCAGAGACTGGTACGCCGCACGCAGCTCGCGGTAGCCCTGGGCGTACATCTCGTCGTAGAGCGCGCCCTTGCTCGCGAAGTACACGTACAGCGACGGCGCCCGCATCCCCACCCGCGCCCCCAGGTCGCGCAGTCCCCAGCCGGTGAGGCCGCGTTCGCGCGACAGCTGCCAGGCCGCGTCGACGATGACTCGCCGGGTCCGCTCGCGCCGCTGGTCTCGGCTGAGAGTGGGGGGCTGGGGCTGCACCCTTGACACGGTACAGGCGCAGCGCGACTCTTGCCTAACAGCGTTAGGTAGGGAGTGGGATGACCACAAGCACCAGTGAAGTCGCTCAGATCACGCCGATCGCCAAGAGCACCGATCGGCTGAGGTCGCATTGGCTGCCTACGACCAGCTGCTCGGCTTGCTGCGCTCACTGCACGACGAGGCATGGCGGGCAGCCACGGAGTGCCCGGGCTGGTCGGTCGCCGACATGGTGGGGCATCTGATCGGGGCCGCGGAGGCCAACGCCTCCCTGCGGCAGAACCTGCGACAGCAGGCCTGGGGCGCCCGGCACCGCAGCGATCACTGCGGGAACCCGCTCGACGCGGTCAACGCCCTCCAGGTCAGCGAGCACCTCTCCCTGTCCCCTGCCGAGCGGGTAAGCATGCTGGCTTCACTCGCGCCGCGGGCGGTTGCCGGCCGGATGCGGCTCCCGCGGCTACTGCGCCGGGTCAGCGTCCCCATCGCCCAGTCGGGCTCGTCCGCCGGGATGCCGCCGCGGCTTCGGCTCGGGCATCTCGTCGATGTCGTCTACACCCGCGACGTGTGGATGCACACCCTTGACATCGCGCGCGCCACCGGCGGCGAGGTCGACCTCTCCGCGCCAGTGAACGCCCGGATCGTCGCCGACGCCGTCCGGGAGTGGGCACTGCTGCATGGGCACCCGGTGGACCTGACTCTGACCGGTCCATGCGGCGGCCGTTTCGTCAGCGGCGCCGGGGCAGAGCGACTGGAGCTCGACGCCGTCGAGTTCTGCCGTGCCCTCTCCGGCCGCACGCCCGGCCCGGGCTTGCTGCGTCACCTGGTCATCTTCTGAACCAACCACTGGGCCAAGGTGCGTGAGGCCGCGACCGGCACCGGTGACCTGGCCGCAAGCTGAGCCGGACATGCTCGAACCCCGCGGGCGGCTCGCCGACCCGAGTTCGCCTGCCACCCCCGCCGACTCGCGACATTGACGCAAGGCCGCGGCCGGTGGGTCGCTACAGGATGGGCGGTTACCCCGCCGGCGAAGCAGACGCCGGCGTTGCCGCCACCCCGGCGTTGCCGCCACCCCGGCGTTGCCGCCACCCCGGCGTTGCCGCCACCCCGGCGTCTCAAAGCTCCCGGTGAAGCTTTGAGCAGGAGAGTCGGTTGCGACGGGAGAAAATCGCACCGGTCGACACCGGCCCAAGTCAGAGGTCGGAAGGTGAGCTAGGAGAGTTGCGTCAACCCGTCCAGGGCCATCTGCAGGTACGTCCTGGACTCCTCGACGCGAGCCGGCATGTCGCCCCCGGCACGGGCTGCCGTGTCGAGAAGCATCGCTGCGGCAAACAGCTCCTGGAGGATGGACTGGTGAAGGCGGTCCTCGATGGCCTGCCGCTCCTGCAGGGCTGCGTATGCCGACCGAGCCGCGATCAGCTCCTCGCCAGCCTTCATGGCGTCGGTGATGTCGGAGGCGTACGCGAAGGCGCCGATGACCTCACCGTCCGCGATTCGCGGCACGTAGCGGACGTGGAAGTGGTGCTCCTGCCCGTCCGGGCTGATCTGGCGACGGTGGAAGGACTGGGTCCTGCCGTGCAGGACGTCCTCGGCGTGCGCCTCGTGAACCCGGAGAAAGTCCTCGCTGACTATCTGCTCCAGGCGCCGGCCCGTCGCTCTCGTGTGGCCCCACTTGGCCAAGACCGCCTCAGCGGCTCGGTTGGCGTAGCGGAGCGATCGTGTTCGGTCCCATACGGTGATGACGACCGGCAGCTGATCCAACAGGGCGAAGACCTCGGCCTCGAGGCGCGCTGTCCGGTGAACGAAGCTCGGTGG
Source organism: Terrabacter sp. 2YAF2 (assembly GCF_052114705.1). Taxonomy (NCBI): domain Bacteria; kingdom Bacillati; phylum Actinomycetota; class Actinomycetes; order Micrococcales; family Intrasporangiaceae; genus Terrabacter; species Terrabacter sp. 2YAF2. Next base: position 4,359 of record NZ_JBFRFG010000038.1, on the reverse strand, counting down.
GAAGCATGCCTGCGCCGACGAGGCGGCGGCCAACAGCCCCCCGTCCGAGTTTCGCCGATCGACGGACAAGGGAGAGGTCGACACCGTGCTCGGCGCCGTGGTCGGCACCGTATTCGAGACCGTGCCGTCCTCTGAGGCCGGGGGCGACGCCCGGGTGCCCTGACGGAGCCGGCGGGTGCAGTTGCGCAGCTCTTCAGCCAGCCGGTGGAGGTGGGCCTCCGGCTGGTCATCGGGGATGGGCGGCTGCAGCTGGTCCAAGGTCCGGCGGAGCCTGGCCAGCACCTCGCTGCCGGCGGTCACCATGAGTCGGTGCCGCTCGGTGAGCCGGGCAACCTGGAGGCTGTCGCGGAAGATCTGGGCCTGCGTGTTGAGTTCCTCGGTGATGTCGACGAGCACGATCGCGACGCCGATGACCACCTCGTCGATGCAGACCGGGGTGTAGGTGGTGCGGTACTGCCGCAGCTCGCCCTCGCCGTCGAAGAGCGCTCGTTCCTGCTCGGATCCCTCACCCTTCAGGGCGTTCAGGAACCGGGAGCGCATCAGCGTCGCGGCATGGGTCCCGAGAACGTCCACGAGCGGAACTTCCCGCAGTCCTTCGGCCGAACGCCCGAACGCCGCCGCGGCAGCCGCATTCGCAAAGACACACCGCTCGCCGCGATCCCAGAACGCGACCAGCTCGGGGAGGCTGTCCAGAACCGCTACCAAGCTCGAGCCGTCCAGCCCATCGAACGAACCGACCGGCTTCTCCATGGCGCCTCCACTGCCCTTGACGACGTCTCGCGGGGCGGACAACGTCCGACGCCCGAGTCCAACCCGATCCTCGCATGACCCGAACCAGGAGAAAGGCCCTTCAGAAGTAGCTGGCGGAGGAGGCGCGCGAGAGCCGGCTTGCACGGCCAGCCGGGCTCCCGCTGCCCCGACGATCGCCGAACGGAGCCGGGCATTCTTCTCAAAACGACTTCGCGGCAGTCGGGCGCCTTGTACGGTCCGCGTGAACCCCGGCGCCGATTCCCTCACCGCGCCGCGGGGGTCCGGCTGATCGTTCAGACAGTCGGGACACCGTCGACGTCATCGCTGACGTCGCACCTGCTGGGAGTCATTCTTGAACAAGGTCCGAATCGCCGCGTCGTTCGCCGCGTCCGCCGCACTGCTCGCCGCCATGTCCGGTACGGCCAGCGCCGCCACCGGGGGCAACCCGGCCTCCGCGGTCCCCGCCGGCTGCTCCTTCTCACGGGGCATCACCACGTGCACGACGACGACGAGCACGCCGGGAACCCCGATCGTCACCGTCACACCCGCTCCCGCGACGTTCACGTCGACATCCGGACCCGCCTACGACCTCGAGTACGCAGTGAACATCGCCGGCGCCTGCACCCCGGGGGCGCCAGTCCTGACTGCCTGGGAAACGACCACGACAACACCCTCGAGCGTGACCACGACGACGACCGCGCACCACGGCGCTCCCGGCAGCCACGGCGAGGAGCTCCCGACCCAGGCCAGCACCGTCTCCGGGCCCACGACCACGACGACCAGCACCACGCAGCCCGCATCGCCCGGCACCATCACACTCGCCGGCAGCACCGCGACCGCGGTCTTCACCGGGCTGCGGCCCAACGCCCCGTACGGCGTCGGCGTCCGTTGCGGCGGGCACGCTGTCGCCTTCTGGACTGACGGGACCGGAGCGGCCACCGCCACCCTTGACCTCAGCCCGTTCGCCGGCCAGCAGATCCAGCTCGAGATGTTCGCCGAGCCGAACGACTACTTCGGTCCCGACTACGCCGTGATCGCCCCGCTCACCCCAGTCGCCCCTGACTGACCCGTAGACGGGAGCACGGGCGCACGCCGACGAAGGTCGCGTACGCCGCAGCGCGGCGGGCCACGGTGAGGGGGCGCCGCGCAGCGGCTCGTCGTCCAGGAACCTCAGCGCTGGGGCGGCGGCGGACTGGAGAGCCAGGACGGCGATGTCCTTGTCGACCTCCCGCCCGGACGCCCGCGGACAGCGTGCCCCAAGACGACCGGCAGGTCGCTCGTACGCCGTCGCCCGCGCCGTGGCGGGCTGCGACACTCAAAAGGTGACCCATGCGCTCGTGGTTGATGTCGACGGGGTGGTCTCACCGATCGGCGGCCACACGGCCTGGGGCGATGACGTCGTCGCGGGCGACGTCTTCGGTCCGGTCTACACCTCTCCGACAATGTGCGCGCGGCTGGACCGGCTCGCGGCTCAACCCGGCGTGACGTGCTGGTGGTTGACGAGCTGGTCAGAGCAGATGCGGACCGCCGTAGTGCCCTTCCCGGGCCGGTCATGGGTGGACATCGGAACTGCTGAGGAGCCACTGCCCCCATCTCGGTGGTGGAAACTGCAGGCGCTGCAGCAGTGGCTGGGGAGCCACGACGAGGTCAGGTCTCTCGCATGGTGCGAAGACCACCTCAGCCCGTCGCGTACCGAGGTGACGAAGCGCTGGCTCACGCACCGAGGGGTCGAGTCCCTGCTCATCGCTCCGGACACGAGCGTCGGCTTGACCCCGCACGACCTCGCCGACCTCGAAACCTGGGGCGGCCGAGCCCGCACCCCGTAGCCGCAGACTGGCTGACGCGACAGCCGCATCTGGCGACTCGTGTCGGTAACCGCCGTCGCTGAGCAGCTGAGCTTCACCCGGACTGCCGGCCGAGCACAGGGGGCATGGCTGAATCCCTCGCTGCAAGGGTCGCTGTAACCCTCGCTGTAACGAGGCCCTGTGGGGGTCGGCCAACGGGGACGGGTTACTGGACCCGGGCGGCGGTCTCGCGCATGGCTGCCGCCAGCAGCACGACACGCACCATCAGCGGCAAATGAGTGCGTGCGGAACTAGGACATCCTGACCGCAAGGAAGTGGCCCAGCCGGCTGCGGACCGCGCGGTCGCGGGCGGTTGCGGGCGGCCCGAGGGGAAGTGCGTCCGCTCCTGTCGCGGGCCGCGCGCACGACCCGCGCACGCGCCCGAACTCGCCGTCCTTGGCGAGGACCCGACCCGGCAAGAGGACACCGACCCGTTCACCGGCGTCCCTTCCCTGACACCGGGGGAAACACGCACGAACCGGTGGGCGGCGCCACTTCACTCCGTACGAGTGGGCAGGGATGGTGGCGACCTTCAGCGACCACCAACAACTCGGCCCCGCGCGCCTGGCCACGTTGCAGCACGCGGTGCGCCGCATCGTCCAGCCGCATGGCGGCACGGTCGAGGCCCACTGCGGCACCTACATGTGGTCCGCGCACAAGGTGGCCTGACCATGGGACGCCTCGGCGCCCAAAGGCCAACACGTGCGGGAGGCCCAGGCCCCAACGCACGCGCGCCGTTGGTGCCCGCTCGCCGTGCCGCCGCCTAGCGTCAGCGCTTCCGTTAGCGCCACCCGAGGCGTGTTCGGGCGGTTCGTCTATGCGGCCGGCTCCTCGGTTCGGCCCTGCAACCCGTCGAGGAAGGCGTCCACGGCGGCGTCTCCTCCGGCAGCGTGGAGGTGCTGGACCGCTTCCTCGACGACGGCCAGGGTCGCGCGTGCCGCGGCCTCGCTGAACACGGAAGCCTGTTGCGAGAAGGTGTGTGACAGCGCACCCGCGGGGTCGAGGCCGGCGAGCAGCTGCTCGCGGACGCCGTCGAGGGGTCGGGGCATCGGCATGCCCTCGACCATCTCGCCGATCGCGAGCTCGCGGAAGCTGCGGTCGTCAGGTCCGAGGGTGAGGTCGAGCCTCCCGATGGTTGCCGCGGTCCTGACGAGGAAGTCAGCCAGCTCGTTCGCGGTCACCATGGCACATACCTCCCAATGTGTGGCGACTCTGCCACCCTATGCCGCACGTGTACCCGCAGAGGGCGAGAACCGCCGTTTTGCGAGACGTGAGGTGCCCGGGCGGTCACGATGTGTCGGGCGGCGTCCGGCGCCGGGCCCTCGCGCCCTCCAGTCGGGGGGCGCTGGACGTCGTCGCGCGCGCACGGTACCCCGCGCCATGGCGGACCCACCGCCCTGCGCGTCGCCAAGCCCGGCACTCTCGTCCGCTTGGGAGGACGCTGGGAAAGTAAGCAACTGCCCTCCGCCACCGCGACGGCGAGGATCATGGGAGGTGTGGATACTCCTGAAGGGCTCGCGGCCTTCCACGTCAAGACCGCGGTAGCGGTGGCAAGACTCGACGAGGGTCTCGGCCCCGGCGACGAGCCCTTCCGTTCGCTCGTGATCAACGAACTCTCGACGGCCGCGCCGTCCCCCTACGACTCGGACGCGCTGCTGGACCAGCTGATTCGAGCCGACAACCCGATGAGGGCCCTGGCAGCGGCGCTCGCGGCATCGTACTCGGCGGCCGCGTCGGAGGCCTGCTCCATGATCGTCGACGAGGC
>NZ_JBFRFG010000037.1:0-26204 GCF_052114705.1 Terrabacter sp. 2YAF2 | reverse complement strand
GCGTTCCGGTTCCGATCACCGCGGGAAACGCCACTACCGTTGTTCATGAACGTCCTCCTTCTTGCGTGTGGGACACCAAGCCCGACAAGCGCATCAGGAGGACGTTCGCCACGCCAGACCCGACCGCGCAGAACGCCTTTCTATGCCGCGGACGGGACGTCCGATCTTGCCGCTGATCGGCCGTGCCGAATATCGGACGTTGCCTGGTGCCGCAGGTGCAGGTGCAATGTTCGGTAGAGCCAGCACTAAACGCCCACCGTCCGTTGTGCGGCCCTGCAAGGATGGAACTCATGACAGCGCCAAGGCGTGACACCTTGTGGTCCCGTAGCAGCCGGGCACGCCGTACCGTCATTGTGGCTGTTGCGGTGGTCGGCATAGCGCTGGGCGTTACCTTCACGATCGTCGGCAACCTGAGCCTGGCGGGGGCCAGTCTCGGTCTGACGGGGATTGTCCTCAGCACTCTTGCGTTGACAACGCCAGAGAGGTAGGAACGTCCGGAGCTGCCGCGACGCGGGAGAAGTCGTGGAGTTCACGCCGGGGGCCGGCTGCCGAGAGCGCCGACCGACTCGATCGATCCCGGTCGAGAACTCGATCTTCAGCGGTTCAGGATTCGGAGCTTCGCGTCCACCAGGCTTCTCACCAAGTCATCTGGCAGCGGCTCGTCGATCGGAAAGTGGAGCGAGCCCTTCGTGCACTCGTACTGCGTGAGGCGGTCACCGAGCACGGTGAGCACTTCGCCACTGTGGGGCAGGTAGACGAGATGGTTCTTGAACGCCGCGAAGCCTGCGACAACCTTCCCGTCGACCCGGAAGGCGGGCATGCCGTAGGAGATGCCTTCCTCGGCGTCCGGGACGATGGCCAGGATCGACCGGCGCAGTGCGCCGAGTGTGGTCCGTTTCGGCTCCTCTAGCCCTGCCAGATAGGCGTCGACCTCGTCAACCGTCATGGCAGACAGTCTCCTCTGGTCTACCGGATTTGCCGCAGACCGGTAGATCGATGGGCAGCCGCGCGTCCGTAGGTGCGCTACTCCGCGGGCCTGAACTCCCCGCGCGGCGGTTCGTCTTCGAACGGCGACATGCCGGGGAGAATCCCCACCTCGGCGAGTTCTTCGACCGTGAGGCTGCCCCAGCCGTCTGGCGACGACAGCCGTTCAAGCATCTCCGGTGACACGAAGACGGTCTTCCCCGCGACCTCGTATGGCAACTTGTCATCGGTCGGCACTCGACGAATGTATCTCGTGGCAGGTCCTCGGAGAGTCTCCTCGAGACGTCCGGTCATGCCGCGACTGGCGTGGTTACGGACGTTTTCCCGAGTGTCGGACCGGGGTCACGCTTGCAGATGAGCACCTACGAGAACGTCCTGGTCCCGATCCCACTGCCTCCCGAATCTGACACGCTCAGACGCGCTGTCGCGGCCTACCTGGCCCGGTTCAAGGGCCAGTCCCGGGTCCACACCGAGTCCGACCTACGCGCGTATCTGACCTGGTGCAGTAGCCATGGCCTGGACCCGCTGACCGCGCAGCGACCCCACCTCGAGCTCTACATCCGCTGGATGCAGGAGACCCGCCGCTACAAGCCCTCCACCGTGAGCCGACGCATCGCCGTCGTCGCCGGGTTCTACCGAACCTGCGTCATCGACGCCGTCCTCGCACACTCACCAGCCGAGCACGTCCGCCGGCCGAACGTGCCCACCGAGTCACCCACCCTCGGGCTGACCCACCTGCAGTTCGAAGCCATGCTCGCGAGCGGTCGCACCTCCAGCAACGTCAACGACTTCGCCCTCGTCGCGATGCTCGGCCTCCTCGGGCTGCGGATCTTCGAAGCCTGCGGCGCGAGCATCGAGGACCTCGGTGAGGAACACGGTCACCGCGTCCTGCGCGTCACCGGCAAAGGCGGCAAGGTCGTCCTGACGCCGCTGCCGCCGGCAGTGGCCCGCGCCATCGACCGCGCTGTCGACGGACGTATCGACGGCCCGATCCTGCGGACCAGCCGCCGCACCCGGATGGACCGCCACTGCGCCACGCGGCGACTGCACCGCCTCGCCGAGGCCGGGGGCGTCCACGTCGCCCGCATGCACCCCCACATGCTGCGCCACACCTTCGTCACCACCATGCTCGACGCCGGCGTCGACCTACGCGACGTGCAGATCGCGGCCAGGCACGCAGACCCGCGCACGACGATGCGCTACGACCGAGCCCGCAAGAACCTCGACCGCCATCCCAACTACATCCTCGCCGCATACATGGCCGCCGGCACTTAGAAGACTGATCCTGACAATGATCGGACGCGGCCTTCCCCGACGATCGGTTTTCGTTATACGATTTTGTCATGCCGGGTGATGACCAAGTGACGGACGAGCAGGTCCAGAAGTGGGCGGACGAAGCCGAGGCTGGTTATGACGTCGAGCAGCTGAAGCGCCGCGGGCGAGGGCGCCCGGGGCGTGGAGCCGAGCCCACGCAAGTCATCGCCGTGCGGCTTACCGCCGAGGAGATCGCGGCGCTCGATGACTACGCGGCGCGGGAGCACCTGTCTCGCTCCGAGGCGATCCGACGGGCCCTGGCCGGCTACGCCGCGTGAAGGTCCACCGCAGTGCACTCAAGCACGGGGTCCTGCCCGAGGACGCGGTCCACGCTGCCGACCTGTCGCTGTGGATCGAGCCCCTGGAGGAAGAGGAGTGGCCACGCCGCGAGCTGCGGCTCGGGTTCGACACTCAAGCGCGACTGCTGGAGATCGTTGTGCTGATCTTCCAGAGTGGCGAGGAGATGGTCATCCACGCGATGCCGGCCCGGCGGCAGTACTGGGATCTTCTGCCCTGAAGTAACGCGCGGATCTGCCGCGCTGCGGTCGTCGCCGGGACATCGCGAGGTAAGTGCCTGACACACTGGCTGCTCGGCGAGCTCAGCACCCCGGAGGCCGGAATGGACACACCGACACCACGACTGCCATCTGAAGAACCCCCCAAGCCGTTCGCGATCTACGAAGAGCAGACGAGCCGCATCCCGGACCTCCACGTCCCCGAGCCGATCGGGGACTACTCAGAGCTGCCCACGGGACTCGCCAACCTGACCTATGACCAGGCAGGGCTCGATCGCGTCGACGCCTTCATCAGTCGGGACGACAGGCCCCCTGTGAACGCAGCAGCAGTCGTCCACGCGCTGGCGATGTATCTCTGCGATTGGCTAGTAGTGAACAACGGCCTCTCGTGGCGGCTCACCCCGGAGGGCACCGCTGTATTACTTGACAGTCGCGGCGATATCGCCGATCCGACTCAAGGTGTACGGCTAGCACTTGAGGATCGCCAGCCCATCGCTCATCGATTCGTCGAACACTGCCAACGCATGATCGACATCTGACTCCGCAGCTGCCTTCAGCATTCCAGCAAGAGCAGTCACAGGATTCACGCTCATGCCGCCGACGGGGTCGTGCCGATGAGTTCGGGGGCCGACGCGGAACCCATGTGAGGATGTGCCTGTGCCAGACACTGAGGTTCCCGGCCAGGGGACCGCGCCCCACAAAGCGCAGTACAGAGACGGGCTCACCGGTCGGCGCCTCTTCGTCTGGGCGTATCGCGCGGCGACGGTCGCCCTCGCTTTGACTCTCTTAGCTTCGGCCGCCGTGGCCGCCTTCTTCGGGTTCGGCGGTCCGAGGCGCGATGACGCGGTGCCAGCGGTGATTCTTTCGTTGGGCGGTGCTTACGGCTTCTTCCTGAACCGAGCCGTCGGACGCAACTGGAGGGCGTACGAGGGCGTACGTGGAGGCTCAGCGTCACGGGCGGTGGGGACGCTTTCTAGAGGTCCTGTCCCCACCACTGTGGGGGTTCTCCAAGCGATAGACGTCCGGATATGCCGCAGAGGGTGAATCACCAGGCGATGTGTGGGTGTTCCGGTGGGAGACTGCCATGAGAAGGATCAACAGGGCAGGAGCCACACTGTCCTGAGCTGGCCCTACGCCATGCCGGTGGCGACACCGCTGGCTCCTCGTCCATGGGATCGCTCCATCACTCTTCACTGGGTTGCGGGGTCGGGCCTCCGGTCACAGCAGCGCCGCGGAGCGCCGTGACGCAGATTATGAAGTGTGGAGCTGATTCCGCGGGAGTGAGACGCACAGATGCCCTCGAAGGAGGTCGGTGGTGTGACGCAAGGCCCACAGATGGATGCTGAGAAGCGAGCGTCGCTGAGGGGTCTTGGCGCGTCGGTGGCTTGGCTAGCGCTGGTGTTGCTGATCGACGTCCTGAATCCTCGGCGGACGTTCACGCTCAGCGTCCTGTACGGGATCGCCCCGCTCGTCGCGTGCGCGGTCCTCTCCCCGGCGTGGACTGCCCTCGTGGCGGTCGCGGCCACCGTCCTGACCGCGGCCTCGGGGGTGTGGAATCACACCTGGGGATCGACGCAGCAGGTGGTCCGCATCGTTGATGTGCTGCTGGTCGGTGTCAGCGCGGTTGCGGTCGCAACGGTCCGGGTCCGGCGCGAACGACAGGTCGCCCGGCTGGTCGCGATCGCCGACGTGGCCCAGCGAGCGATCCTGCCGATCGTGCCCGCCCAGGCAGGGCCGGTCCGGGTTGCGGCTCGGTACATCTCGGCCGCGCAGGACGCCGTGGTTGGCGGTGACCTCTACGACTGCTACCGGTACACCAGCCCCGCGTCGAACGACCCGGAACGGGTGCGGTTCATCGTGGGTGACGTCCGGGGCAAAGGCATCGCCGGGGTCGAGCAGGCCTCCCGGGTCATCCGCGCGTTCCGCCAGTCCGCGGCCCTCGAACCGACGCTGCCACAGGTGGCCGACGCCATGGACCGCTACCTCACCGAGTTCTTTGAACCCGAAGAGTTCGTCACCGCGCTCCTGGTTGACGTCTCGGACCCCTCCCGCGTCGTCCTGGTCAGTTGCGGACACCCACCGGCGCTGCTGCGCCGCAGCGACGGCTCACTGGCACTACTGGAGGCCCCGCCGGGACTACCGCTGGGCATGGGCCTGCCTGACGGCCAGCCCTACCGGGATCGGACCGTGCCGTGGGCCCCGGGAGATCGGCTGTTGCTGTACACCGACGGCCTGTCCGAGGCACGTGACCGTGACGGGGAGTTCCTCTCACCGCTCGCGTTGGGCCCGGCGCTGAGTGGACCAGAGGTCCCCAAGGCCATGGACGCCGTGCTGGAAGCCGTCGGGCGGCACACCCCCGCAGCCCGCCTCGGCGACGATCTCGCACTGCTCCTCCTGGAATGCGCCGCTCCCGATAAGGAGTGCACACCCGAACCCCGAGACGTGCTGCGCTCGGGCGAGCCGACGGTCCCGGACGTCTTATCGCCCCCGGTGGCGGTGAGCCCTCCCCAGCACCCGCCGGGGCCCGACGCTCCGCTGAGCCAGACCGGGGACGCGAGGGCGGGGCTCAGCTCGGTCCGGCGCTGACGGCACGGTCCACGGTGCGGCCTCCTGGTGGTTGCGACCGCATTGGTCGCCTACTCGTGCGTCATCGTCCACCGCGCCGCGCAGGAAGATGGATCGCTGCGCGGGTGTCGGCTTCTTCCCGCGAGCAAGGAGCAAGCTTCGCACTTGGAAGGACGCTCGCCGACGGACTTCTGGTGATCTGCCGCCGATGCCCCAGTAGCCCAACTTCAAGTCCTGAGTTCCCTCTGTCAACGACGGGTGAAATCTGACCAGGGATCGACGGGGTCGTTTCTGATCAGTCTTCAGCCGTCGGCGACACCCTCCCGTGCTTCGGCAGGGCCGCAGCCCCTCATCCCGGTCACCCTGCATGCGGCAGATGCACGAGCAGCATGACGTTCGGCTCTACGGCGCTGAGGGCGACACACGCTCGTCCGGAACTGCCGCGTTGAGGGCGGCTACGCTCGCCCGATCATGCCGCTCCGCGCTTGAGGATGCTGCTCGGACGCCCGGGTCGTCACCAGGCGGTTCGGCCGGGCGGCTCTGCCTCATCGGGTTGGCGGTGGGCCGGTGGCCTCGAACAGGGCGGCCTCGTAGCGCCCTCCGACATCGACCCGCGTGATGTCCCGGTAGCGCCACTTGGACATGGTGTCGTCCCACGTCGCCTTGGGGCTGATCTCGTCAAGCCACATCGCGCGGTCGGTCCAGTCGACAGGCACGCCGATGAAGCAGACTTCGGGGTCGTCGGTCTCGACAAACACCGACAGGGTTGGCACTTGAGCCGCCAGGCCCTGGAGCAGCGGCCCAGTGCCATTCAGTGGTGGCATCGGATTCAGGGTGGACGGGGGCCATTGACCGCGCTGGGTGAGAAGCCTGGTGGCAACCTCGTGCTTGGGGTGCCGCTGCACTCGGTGGATGTGACGGGTGCGCATGGCGATGTGGCCGTCGATCGTGAAGTCGTCAGCGAGACTTGCAAGCAGCGTCCACTTCGCGCTGGACGCGATGAGGTACCCCTCTAGAACATCAGCGACTGGGATTCCGCGCGTGATGCGAACCGCCTCCGAGCGATCGAGGGCACGCTGAAGCCGAGCAGTCAGCTTGTCTGAGATATCGCCTTTGGATCCGGTCACGCCGGCCAGTCTCAGCGGGACCACTTGATCTCGCAACGGGTTTGGCGACCTGGCACTGGCCACGGCTCAAGACAAGCTGCCAAAGCGGCGGTGCTACGAGCCGACGCCCGGCCTGCCGCATGTCGCAGGCTCTCAACCCAGCTCGGGCCGCGCCAGCGCGCAACGTTTTGGGGACTGGAGGTGTCAAACCATCGTGACCCGAGGCCCCCTGCACCGACTCCGCTTGGGCACCGAGCTGCTGCTCCTCGCGTATGTCCTGACGGCCTGTGCGGCGCGGGCGCCCGCCACGGCCGTGCCATTCCATGAAGGACTCGTGACGACGGTCGACTCGACAACGATCACTCTGTCCGTCGACGCATGCCAGCGACAGCCCCACGACTCACGCGTTTTCGAATCGGCCAAGGAGGTGCGGGTGACACTGAGCGCCATCCCGCCGCCGGACGATGCCTCGCCGGGGTGCAGCGATCTGGTGGTGGTGCGTCTCAGCAAACCGATGGGCGACAGGGTCCTGGTGGACGCCAGCACCGGGCGCCAGGTGCATCTCATCCAAAGCGGCGCCGACGCCAAGAACTAGGCGTCGTGTCCGACGTCCGCCCATGCCGCCGTCAGGCCGCATCTGTCACAGCCAGCGGACCTCATCGGCGGCGATAGCCAGTTCATCGAGGCCCTCAATCGTCTCGACGCCCTCGTCGAAACTCACGATGACGTCATAACCATCCATGCGCTTGTACCTGGCACGGAGCCAGAGCTCATTGGGGAACGTCGACGCCGCGGTGATGTCTCGACTCGTCAGGACGGGCACCTTGCCGATGACGTAGTGAGTCCGACCGGCTGAGTCCGCTACGGCGACCTCGATCCAGCCCGGAAAGTCGTCAGACTCCCAGCGCAACGCTGTACCCCGCACAATCACGTCCGTCACCGTTGCAGCCTAGGTACGTAACCACGCTCATGCCGCGGATCGGTGGTGTCGACGGGCGGTCGTGCCGATGTGCGGTAGCCCCCGCTCAGGTCGGCAGACTCCGAACGGACCACACGTAGTCCCGTTGACAGCTGTGCAAAATGAGGGCATAGCGACGGTCGAAACGGGGCCACCCAGACAGGTTGGAGCGGTGACCTCAGACCTGCCTACACCGACCTCCAGCAGCGCACGCGGTCGGCCGTGATAGTCCAGCCAAGGGTCTGTTCAGATGCCGTCCTGGACTCAGGGCTTGTAGTTGCTGAACGGTCCCCCGACGCGGTCGTAGGTGTTCCTAGCTCGTCCTGAGTGACCCTGACTGCCCGCCGTCCGGCGTGAGGGTCAGATCCTCCTTTAGTTCCAGGGTCCGGAACGACCAGTCGGGGGCGGGCCGCAGACGGTCGCCGAGTCGCTCGATGCTCCCGAGCGTCTGGTCTGGGTCGACGATGAGGCTGGCCGACTTCATGCACCACGAGTCACCGGAGGGATCGTCGAGGATGAAGACGGCAGACCGGCGTTGATGCCCAACTGCGTGTCCCGCCTGCCGTTGATCTCCTGGGGCTGCCACTGTAGTCGTGCGTCCTCGGATCCTCTTGCCTCGCAGTCTCCGGCGGGGTACCTGCAGTGGGAGACACCGATGAACGGGAAGGAACGACGTGGACTTCAGCGAGGCCGTCGAGCTAGCCGGCAAGGGCATGGACACGGCCGGGGTCGTCGTTCTGGTCATCGGCGCCGTCGTCGCAGCAGTGCGAGCGGCCCAGAGTGCCCGCGGACAGCAGCCAGGCACCTACCGGCAGTTCCGCCAACAACTGGGACGCACGATCCTGCTGGGCCTCGAACTGCTCGTGGCTGCCGACATCATTCGCACCGTCGCCGTGACCCCGACACTGTCCAGCGTCCTCGTCCTGGCGCTCATCGTGCTGATCCGCACCTTTCTCAGCTTCTCCCTCGAGCTCGAGATCACCGGCCGCTGGCCGTGGCAGAAAGCCCCCACGGACCCACCGACCAGTAAGACTCTCTCGTAACCTCGCAGCCCGACTCGAGCAGTTCCTCCGCGCCAGTGTTCGTGGTTTCGCGCGGCGCGGAGCACTGCTCACGTTCAGACCTAGAGGCGAAGCATTTCTTGGGGACCGTGCGGGCGTCGTCAATACCCGAGACGCCGGCGGCCTGACCGCCGCCGTCGAGGCGACCCAGACGTGCTGTCATCGGCGTGAGGCGTTTACCGGACATGCCGCCGATCGGGCGTCCACTATGTCAGCGGCTGCGCCAGGGGATCAAAACGTCGACGCGTTTGCCTTCGGCCAGAAGCGAGCCCTGCAGCCTCGCGAGCTGTTCGGCCGTCAACTCGAAAACGCACGACGTTCCACGGTCGTCCGCGTTGAAGACCATGTGGCCGTCATGACGCGAAAGGCCCGCCGAGTAGATGGTGCGTGATAGCAGCGGCATCACGGCAGAGCGCTTGTCGTCGTCTCGGCCCGGCACGAGATGAGCGACGGAGTGCAGCTGCTTGCTCAGCCAGTGTCGCTTGCGCAGCGGGTATAGAGCCGCCACGGCTTCGGCGCAGTCAAGATCGTCGTCCAAGCCCGCCAGGTCGACCTCCAACCACGCCAAGTCTTCCCACAGCGCACGCCGCGCGGCCCGGCACACGGAGGCGACCTCGCTGTCGGTCGCGTCCCCCTGAACGGTGAATAGCTGTGACGTCTTGGCCCGTGGCACCCGCTCATTGTCCGTCGATGTCGGGGCGCATCCGATCATGCGCGTGCGGCACCCCCTGCAATCCCGGTCTGGTGAGCGACCGAGCTTCACCCGTGCGCGTGCGCACGGTCTTGGGACGCTCAGCGGAGAACGTCGAGGACCTGCTTCTGAATGCCGTTGGCGTAGAGCTGGTGCTCCAGGACGCGTAGTCGTTGGGGGACGATGTCGGCGTCGCTGAACAGTGACTTGCCCGCGCCGAGCAGCACCGGGAACACCAGCAGGTGGTAGCGGTCGATCAGGCCGGCCTCCTGCAGCGCGCGGTTGAGGGTGGCGCTCCCGTGCACGAGCAGCGGGTCACCGTCGCTCTCCTTGAGTGTGGCGACGTCGTCGACCGACCGGAGGATTGTCGTCTCGCCCCAGTCGTCGATGAGGTCGTCCTCCTCGAGGGTGGTGGAGACGACGTATTTGGGCAGGGTCTTGTAGCGGGCGAACTCCGCCATGCCGGGCCACACCGGCGCGAACAGCTGGTAGGTCCTGCGCCCCAGCAGCAGGGCGCCCGCCTCCTCTTGTTCGCGGCCCTTGAGCTCATAGGCCTCCGGCAGGAAGTCGACGGTCTTGAAGGTCCACTGGGTGTCGTGCAGCCCTGGGTCGCCGCCGGTGGGGTCGAGCTTGCCGTCGAGCGAGACGAAGGAGGTGGACATCAGGGTGCGCATTGGCGTTTCTCCTTCACAGTTGGTGATGGTGCTTCCGTCACCCGTCGAATGGCGGCAGGCGGATTTAACGTGCCGCCCGGATGTTGCTGCGTCAGGCGGGACGCCGACGGAACTATGCTCCGCAGGCTCGGTCTCAACTCCACGGCTCCTCCCCCTGACGCCACCCGGCGACCGACCGCACCGCCGAGCGCTCAACCAGTGGGCGCACGCAGTCGTCGTCCCGCGCCAGTCGGAAGCAGTCTTCGCAGTGAGCTCCAGGAACTGCGCCGTCGGCTCTTCAACCGCTGCCGCACCGGCGTTCGGAGCCGGCCGGCGCGGCACACGTAACCGAAACGCCGAGCCACCGCCGCGACCGGGGTAGACGTAGAGGCCGCGGATTGGATCCGGGACGGCGTCGAGCGCGGCACGCACGGCCAGAAGGGCCGGGAATGCGGCGCGCGCGCCTTCGTCCCGGAACGCGACCTCGAGAACGACGCCCCACGTGGGGGTGTGCCACTTCCATTCCGTCCCGCCGCTGGTCAGAGCTGTCTCGGTCAAGGCGTCACCGCGGCCGGTCCGCCACACGCCCGCGGGGACTTCCCCATCCCGAACCTCGATGCTGAGCCAGCACTCCTTAGAAGGTGCTGGCCCCCCGTCGAGCGGGCGCCGCGCTGCGGAGCCGATACTGTCGGGCGAAGCCACGCGCTGCTTCGGCGTAGCTCGAGCCCTGAGGCAGGCCGAGCTGTGAGCAGTAGAGCCCAGGCAGGGTGTCGTCGCACTCGAGTAGTTCCTCGATCGTGGACGACTCGTCTTTGGCGAGCCTGGTAGGGAACGACTCGGGCTGGTCAAGCCAGTCGAGAAAGGTCTGGCGGTCGGATTCGTGAGACATCTGGTTCTCCGCTTGGTGGCATGTCGGGTTGGTTCCCGGTGTAGTGACCGAGCACCAGAGGCCACACGGCTGGGCAGGTGCGAGGCAGAACCTCTGGCTCGGCTGATCCGGCTGGTGCTCTAGTCTTCCGGGCGACACTGCGGGGGCCTAGGGACGAAGGTCCCGAGTCGGGCGCCGCCTAGAGACCCACCTGGCGCGGGGCGATCAACGTGTGTCCGCAGATCCAGGGCGACTATTAGGCGCGGCATCGCCCTGAGTCGAGTTGAGTCCATAGCGTTGGTGTACGACGACACCGGTGAGCGTGTCCCTGCACATGCAGGTGCGGTCACCGCGTGATCCTTCGAGTGAACCTCTCACAGCACCCTCGAATGGAGCATCGCGATGACCGCGAAGACCAGTATCGACCCTGCCGCCTTTCTTCACGAGCAGCTGGCCCAGGCCAGTCCCGACCTGATGCGTGAGCTGCTCGGCACGTTCATCAACGCCTTGCTGTCCGCGCAGGCCGACAGCGTGTGCGGCGCCGAGTACGGGGTCCGCAGCGACGAGCGCACCAACCGTCGCAACGGCTACCGCCACCGCGACCTGGACACCCGCGCCGGCACCATCGACGTCGCGGTCCCGAAGCTGCGCGAAGGGWCSTTCTTCCCGGACTGGCTCCTCGAGCGACACCGCCGCGCCGAGGCGGCGCTCACGACGGTCGTGGCGACCTGCTACCTGCTGGGGGTGTCCACCCGGCGGATGGACAAGCTCGTCCGCACGCTGGGGATCACCGGACTGTCCAAGTCGCAGGTGTCGGTCATGGCCAAGGACCTCGACGAGCAGGTCGCCGCATTCCGCACCCGGCCGCTGCACGAGGGGCCRTACACGTTCGTCGCGGCGGACGCGTTGACGATGAAGGTCCGCGAAGCGGGCCGGGTCGTGAAGGTCGCGGTCATGGTCGCCACCGGCGTCAACGCTGACGGCTACCGGGAAGTCCTCGGGATCCACACCACCACAACCGAATCGAGCGCCGGCTGGCTCGGCTTCTTCCGGGACCTGACTGCCCGCGGGCTCAAGGATGTGGCMCTGGTGACCTCCGACGCGCACGCCGGCCTGGTCGAGGCTATAGGGGCGACCCTGCCGAACGCGTCCTGGCAGCGGTGCCGCACCCACTACGCCGCGAACCTCATGGCCGCGACGCCGAAGTCGCAGTGGGGGTGGGTCAAGGCGCTGCTGCACAGCGTGTACGACCAGCCCGACGCCGAGGCCGTGAACGGCCAGTTCGACCGGGTCTTGGAGGGACTGTACGAGAAGCTCCCGACGGTGGCTGAGCACCTCGAGCTGGCCCGGGCGGACATCCTCGCCCGTTGAAGAACGCCCGAGCCGTCCTCACCGAGCGCTCCGCCGACGACAAGCCCGAGGAGGTACCGAACGATCTGATCGCCGCCACGATCACCGCCTAAACGAACGACCTCAACGGATCACCGTCGTACACCACCGATCCGGACTTGACCTCGCGTCGTGCGCCTCGACCCGAGACCGATCCGGCGTCCGCACATGCCGCTCCGCGGGCGACTACGCTCGCCGGACAACTTGTGCGGTCGTAAGGGAGCCCGAAGTCAATGACGAAGTTGAACGCGGAACGCGTACGGCAAGGCATCCTCGAACACACCCTGCGTCTGGCGGAATCAGCCGTAGCGGCCGGACCCGCCGCTAGCGTGCCCACCGCCCCAGGGTGGACAACTGCCGATCTGGTTGCGCACGTGGGCCAGACCCAGCACTGGGTCGCGGAGATCATCGAGCGGCGCATCACGCACCCGACGCAGTTGCCGACCGAGTTCGTCGAGGCGCCCACGAACTCCGAGGACTGGCAAACGTGGCTGTCGGCGTCCGCGCGGCGCATCGTAAGCGCATGCTCTGATGACGCGCTCGACGCGCCGGTGTTCAACCCCGCGGGTGACAAGCGGTCCGGGACCTGGTTCTGGCTGGTCAGCGTCCTCAACGAGGTAGTCGTTCACGGCTTCGACGCCGCCAACACCGCGGGTCGGCCGCTCGACATCGACGCCGACATCGCAGCCATGCTCATCACTAACCACCTCGCGATGCTCACATCTCCCACGTGGGAGATGCAGCGGCCGCAATCCGCTCACGCCATCCGGGGCACCGGGCAGACCCTGCAGTGGGCCGCCACCGACATCGCTGATGATGGCGCATGGTTCATCGAACGGCAGGCAGACGGGGCGAAGTGGCAGCACAGAGCGCAACAGGCCGACGTCACCGTGAGCGGCCCAGCAAGATCACTGCTGCTGGCCTTGACCCGACGACTTCCTCTCGCCGACCACGCGGCCCACATCCGCGTCGAGGGTGACTCCGGCCTCGCGCAGCACTGGCTCGACAACACCGCCCATGTCAGCGGTTGACCGAACACCGAGGCGAGCAAGCGGAAACCGCCGGCCAACGTCCGGAAATGCCGCGGGCAGGACGTTCATCAGACCACGCCGCTGATCGTCGGGCCGGTCGGCGTGTACAGAGCAACAGGATGGACCGCGTGGGAACCTGTGCACGTGCGGTTCCTTCGGAAGCGGGGCAAGGATGCGCTAAACGTGCTCTTCGATGCCGCGCTCGAGTTCGGAGACGACTGGCGGCGCGACGTCGCGGTACTGGCAGCAGAACGGCTGCCCGGGCTGAGTCCCGAGGAGCGTGCGGCCCTCGCCAAGGAAGTCGAGGCGGCTCGCAGTTCGATCAAGAATGGGTCCTGAACCGTTGGGGTGCGGCGCACGGCACATGGTCGCGTGACGATGCTGCGGCCGCCGCGGCACACATTCGAGGCACCTACCCGTGGATGGACGAGCGCAACGTGGCGCGCGCGATCAACCAGAGCACCTACTACGCCTGGCACGGCGGACGTCCGCTCATCAGCGCGAGACCCTTACCGGATTTGCCGCGGATCGTGCGTCACTCCGCCGCGTAGCGCCCACTAAGACGCGCCGTCGCAGGAGTCGTCGAAGTTCGTCGTCAGGCCCCTGTTCGTCTGGTTGGCATGTGAGTCGGACATGCCCCTCCCCTGCGCCGGACGGATCTCACCCGGACCTGGGAATCCCGCCATGCGTCCGCAGCGATGCATTCCCGGCCGGGTTGATGGGGCGGGCGAGCGGCTGATGATTGCCGGACCCGACCCCGTCCCTCGATCTCCCGCACGGGTTCACAAGCCGGTCTGCGCCTCCAGCTCCTCTGCGGCCACCGCATCCTTCAGGCGCTGGTAGTCCCGCTCGTTCTGGTCGGCGTACGCTGCCGCGAACCGGGCGATCGCCTGGTCGAACTTGGGGCCGGCGCCCAGGTAGGCCGCGATCGCCAGCCGGTCGCCGGACCGGGCGTGCGAGCGGGCCATCGACCAGCCGCAGGCCCGCGTGTAGGCATGCAGACCGGATTCAGGCAGCGCCGACAGGTCCGCGGACGCCTTCCAGTCCCAGAGCTGACGCACGTAGAAGTCGTGCTCCTTGCCATCGAGACCCTGACTGCGTTGCCAGCTGAGGAAAATATCGGTGGCTGCGTGGGAAATCCGCTGCCCCTGCACGACCCGTTCGCCATGGTTCTCGAACGTGCTCGCCCCCAGGTGAGGCTCCAACACCGAGGGCTGAGCCTCCTTCGCCTGCAGCACCAACGGGTCCAGACCACCGCGACCGACGAGCAACACCACCCAGGCACGCGTCCCGACGCTGCCGACGCCGACAACCTTGCGCGCCATGTCGACGAACTCGTAGGTGCCGAACAGGAACCGTCGGTCCTCGTCGAGCCCGGCGGCGTACTCGACCAGCAGCTCGCGGACGTACTCCTCCTCGACACCGGCATGCGGTGCGTCGAGGAGCTCGCGCAGCGGGACGAGCAGCGGCGGAACGCTGCGGAAGCGCAACTCACCGCCCACCCGGTGAGTGAGCTTGTCGACCGCGCGCAGACTCGTCTTGCGCCGTCCCTTGGCGAACGTCTTACTGAACAGGATCCGCCCTCGCGGCCCCAGCCGCCCGCCAAAACGATCGACGAGCTCACTGGCGTTGAGCCGGTCGTACCAGACGTCGAGGTGGCTCTCGTCGGCGAACCCGCGCATCCCCTCGCGGTACTCACGCGCGCACGCCTTCACCAGGCGCCTACGGCGATCAGCCGGCAGTCCGACGTCGCGACCGGCGATCTCAACGCTGGCCGCCATCCGCTTGACGTCCCACTCCCACGGGCCGGGCAGCGTCTCGTCGAAGTCGTTGGGCCCGAAGACGAGCCTGCGGTCGGGAGCCGCGAAGCCCCCGAAGTTCGAGATGTGCGCATCGCCGCACACCTGAACCACGATGCCGGAGTCCGGAGTCGCTGCGAGATCGGTCGCCATGATGGCCGCCGCGCCGCGGTAGAAGGTGAACGGCGACACCAGCATCCGCCCGTAGCGGATCGGCACCAGCTCCTGCACCCGGGTCGCGGCCTGAGCACGGAGCACGTCAACCGGATCCGGTCGACCGGGTGAGGGACTCCAGTCGCCGTGGGCCGATCTCGGAACGTCTCTTCTGGCCGCCCTCCCACGCTCAGGGGACTCGCCGCCGCTGAGTGTCGAGTGCGTCGACATCTGCCGCCTCTATCCGCTATCTGATCCTCACAAACTACCAAGGACCCGCTCGCCGCCGGTGCCGTCGCCGTCTCGGTACATGTGCGTGGTCGCCCCCGTCCGAAACGCTGTCTCGACCTCCGCCTATCCGCCGTCTGTCGGGTGAACGTGTTTCACCTACATGCCGATGAGCGCCTGTCAGCTCCGGTACGGTCCGCGGTATGTCGCGGGCATGCTCCTCGGCTCAGGTCGAAGTTGCCCAGCGCCCGCTGCGATGCATCCGTGATGCAGATGATGAGGTCGTCCCCGTGGTGAACGACGGGATCGTTCCCCCTGGGTGGCCAGCGTGCGCGGCCCTGGAGACTGTTGATGCCAACCGCCCGAGTGGTCGCCAGGGTCGTCCCCGAGGCGCTGTCCGTTCAGAGGCCACCGGGGCTCTCGTCGAGGACGCCCTGTGCGGCTTCGGCGCCGGCTTTGGTCGCCTTGCCCTTGAGGATGAACTCGAAGGTGACCGCGACCATCGCGCCGAGGATCGGGCCGACGAGGTAGATCCAGTAGTTGGAGAGGTTGCCGGCGACGAGTTCGGGCGCGAACGATCTGGCGGGGTTCATCGAGGCGCCGGAGACCGGGGCCCCCCAGACCGACACCAGACCGATGTAGGCACCGACGGCGAGTGCTCCGTTGATGCCGACGTTGCGGGCGCCGGAGGCGGTGCCGAGGATCACGCTGACAAGCCCGAGGGTCAGGATGGCTTCGGTGAGCATCGCGACCCAGGGGCTGACGTCCTTGGTGGGTTCCGTGGCGCCGTTAATGATGCCGCCGTACATGGCCTGCAGGAACAGTGAGGCCAGCACGGCTCCGACGACCTGAGCGACGACGTAGCCGGGTACTCGACGCCACGGGAAGTTGCCTCGGACCGCGAATGCCAGCGTGACGGCCGGGTTGAGGTGAGCCCCGGAGATTGTGCCCATGAAGAAGATGATGCCCATCACCATCATCCCGGGGGCCAGGGCCTTCATGGCCAGCGTCAGGTCGCCGCCGAACGCGGTCGCGCCTACGACGCCGCCGCCGGCCGCGACCATGACCAGCAGGAAAGTGCCCCAGACCTCGCTGAACAATCGGCGGTACTCCAGCTTCGGGTCGTCGAACTCCAGCTCGCGGATGCGCGACGTCGATGTTCGGCGCTCGAGCCAGGCCAGTAGCGGTTCGCCGGTGGCCGTCGGACTCTCGATGGGTGTCATGACATTCACGCTCTCCTTCTTGGTGTGGTGAGCAGTTCTGGTTTGCGCATGGGCTCTGAGCAGCGTCAGGGAAGTTGACCGGTGGGCCTGACTTCTTCGTTGCTGCGTGGTCGGTTGACGCCCTCCAGGTCTTCAGTTCGCGTCGGACGTTGCCGTTGGTGCCGAGTTGGACGGGGCCGGGCCCGAGCTGCCTCCTTCGACGGAGGCAATGACCTGGTCGAGGGCATGGCGGGGTCCACCTCGCGAGGAGTCGACGAGGGCCCGCCTAGGGCCTGTGCCAACACGGGCCGGTAACGACACGGACCCGCTGCCTGAACACGCCCTGAGTGCCGCCACCGCTGCAAGCACCAGTGCGGCGCCAACGGTGCTCACGTTCTTGCGGGTGCCTCTCATGGATGATTGTCCGCACCCGCCTGCCAGTTGGGGCGTCACTCTGCCGGGATGACCTCGCTGGACGGCATGGCCATCAGCAGGGCATCGGCAGGCGCCAGCCCCAGGTCGGCACGGCATACGGCACCGCTGGGTATCGTCCGAACGTCGTGAACGACTCAAGAGGACAGGCGATCATGCACGCCGTGCTGGTCGGCTGAGAAGCGGAGATTCACCCGCGACATCCGCAACTGCCGCGGGTTGCGCGGACGCGCAGGACTCGGCGCCCTCACCTGTCAGTTCAACCATGATGAGCACATGGACCCCGCTGTGGCCCCAGTGGCGATGAAGGCTTACGTCACCTGGTTTGGTGATGGCGATCGGTGGAGCGCCCACGTCAAGCACAGCGAACAAGACCCAAGCGGGGAGTGGAGCGACCACGAGGCGGCAGCGGACGCTGTGGCGTGGGCTCGGGAGCGCACGGATTGGGTTCTCGTGGTCACCGAACCGCTGCAATGGGCGGGATCACCGCAGTAGCTGCCGTCCGACGTCCCCCCGACTCTGGCGGGAGCAAGACTCACCGATCTGCCAGGCCCGGCAGACGTCAAGAGACGCGGCCGAGCCGCCGACATGCCCATCTGCCACCGTGCGGGCGAGCGGCGGGTGGCTCTCAGTGACCGAGGGCCGTGTTGCGCGGCCGGGCGCCGAGGCCCAGGCCGAGCAGTCCGACCACGGTCAGGTACAACGCGCCTCCGAGCACGGCACGCAGCACGCCCGGGTCGCCCAGCCCGGCCTCCGCGAAGGCGGCCGCCTTCGCGGAGGCGGCCGCCTTCGCCGCTGTAGGTCTCCCGTACCCGCGAAGCCGCGATTCCATCTCCCTTGACAACGTCCGGCCGCTGCGCTGATCGAAGGATCGAGATAGAGGTTGGCCATGTACGGACACGATGCACGTTCCTGCGCCAATCGAGGCATACAGGGCCATGCACAAAGGGGTTCAGGAGGTGCTCGCCGAGGAAGGCGGCGGCGACGGGCTGCTCCTTCACGTTGCCTATCCCACCGACCGCGGCTTTGACATGACTGAGGTATGGGATTCCAAAGAGCATTTGGACACCTTCAACCGTGACGTGTTCCCCAAGGCCATGTCACGAGCCGGTCTGCCAGTAGATGTGCCGCAGCCGGCATCGGACGAGTTCACCTCGGCGTTCGTCATGACGCCTCACGCCTTCAACTCCGATGCCGTGACGTGACTGCCAAGCGCCCGAATCCGCCCTTACCAGCACGATCGTGCCGTTGGGCCACTGCTAACCGGTATCCCAGGCCCGCGTCACCACTCTGGACAGACAATGAAGCGTGGATCAGACCCTGTCCGTTCTTGCCCGCTGGCTGGCCGCCGGTGACGCGGGTGACGTTGAAGCCTTCGATGACCTCCTGCATCATGATGTCGTAGTCCATGCGCCGCGGGGCCTGTCGACTGAGAACCTTGAATCGGAGAAGCAGGTGTGGCGCGAGGCAGTGACCGCCATGCCTGACCTTCGCCACGAGGTGCAGGAGGTTGTCGCAGCGGGGACCGTGGAAATGGCACGTGTCATCGTCACCGGGACACTCCGCCACGACTTCGCCGGCATCTCCGGAAGCGGTCGATCCTTCCGCTTGGACCAAGCGGTTATCTGCC
Source organism: Terrabacter sp. 2YAF2 (assembly GCF_052114705.1). Classification (NCBI taxonomy): domain Bacteria; kingdom Bacillati; phylum Actinomycetota; class Actinomycetes; order Micrococcales; family Intrasporangiaceae; genus Terrabacter; species Terrabacter sp. 2YAF2. Next base: position 7,625 of record NZ_JBFRFG010000037.1, on the reverse strand, counting down.
ACCTTGACGACGGCAAGATTGCTGAAGCGTGGGAGATCGCCGACGTTGGCTCGCTGGTCGACCAGTGAGTTCCTGACTGGCAGCACCGCACGATCAAGCCGCTGGTAGGACCGGTGCAGTCGGGATGCGCGAACCCTGGGCGCTGCCACAGTGGCCTCGGGGGCCCTTCTCGATCTTCTCCTTCCGCCACGCCGCCGAGGTCATCGACGCGCAGGTCTTCGCCGGCCACCCAGACGCCACCCTCGGGCGCCGGCCATGAACGCATTGTCGCGGACCGCGACGGTGACGCCGGTGATGGCGGTGACGCCGGTGACGCCGGTGACGCCGGTGACGCCGGTGACGCGGCCGGACCGGTGTCAGGTCATGCACGCCGCTGTCCGTCGCCCTAGAGTCCAGCAGGGCGTGACGGGGTGCGCCACACGTCTGGACGTCGGCTCCAAACCGCGTCCAGCGCACGCCGTTATGCTCCCCGTCCATGTCGAGCCGAGAGTTGCGGGTGTGCGGACGCCGGGGGCACGTGCTGTACGAGCCGACCGAGGAACAGCTGCGTGCGCGCCTGCACGTGCAGACGCCCGTCGGTGATGCGTGGCGGTGCCTGCGCTGCGGCGACTACGCCGTCGGCAGCCCGACCGAGCAAGGCCCGGCGGCCGACGCGCCAGTCCCGGCCCGGGGCAAGGCGCTGCGCCAGGAGATCATTCTCCGGCTGCTGGCGGTCGAGCGCATCGTGCGCGGGCTGCTGCTGCTCGCGGCTGCATACGGCATCCTCCGCTTCGCTAGCGCGCAGACCGCACTGCGACAGGCCTTCGTCTCCGACCTGCCCATCGCGCGCCCGCTCGCCGAGCAGCTCGGTTTCGACATCGACCGCTCGACGCTTGTACGCGACTACGACAAGGCCGTCAACGCCTCGCACACGACGCTGACGTGGATCGCGGTCGGGGTGACGGTTTATGCGGCGATCGAGCTCGTCGAGGGGATCGGTCTCTGGCTGACCCGCCGGTGGGCCGAGTACCTGACGGTCGTCGCCACGTCGCTCTTCCTGCCCATCGAGATCCGCGACCTGCTCGTCTCGGCCACCATCACGCACGTGCTGACCTTCGCCATCAACGTGCTCGCCGTGGTCTACCTCATCGTGGCCAAGCGCCTCTTCGGGGTCCGCGGGGGCCGCACCCGCTACCTCGAGGAGCTCTCCAGCCAGTCGCTGCTCGAGCTCGAGGCCGACGCGACCGACCCGAACAGCACAGGCAGGGGCCTGCCCGGTGCAGACGCAGGGATGGGTACGGACCCGCGGCAGCCCGCGGCGGCGCGCCGCGATCTTTGAGCTGGCGGTTGAGGACGGTTGGCCGCCGGTGGGCTCCGAGCGGGCGTGGGCATTCCATCTCGGCGAGGATCGATACCGCATCGACAACCCGCCCTGGTTCGTTCCCGATCTGGCGGTGGGCGACGTGGTGCGAGCCGAAGCATCCCAACCCGACTCTCACCCGGTGTTCAAAGAGATCGTGCAGCGATCCGATCACGTGACCATTCGCCTGATCTGTTTCCGTGACGGTCCACTCGGGCGACCTGGCACGCGCGTTGGAGCCCTTCACCTCGCTAGGTGTCTACGGGGAGGGTGCGTCTGTGTACGGCATGCTCGCCCTCGACGTCGGGCCGAAAACCCCGCTTGACGCCGTAGTGACGGAGTTGCATCGAGGCGCCCAAGACCGCTCGTGGGAGTACGAGGAGGGCCGGATAACCCCGGCCTGGATCGCGGCGACCGAACATAGGCCGGTTACCGGATCTGGCGCGGTCAGGGCAGTCGGACTGCGCAACCCACGTTGGTCGTCGAGGGGTCCGCGGACACCGCCGTCGAGCACGGCCGTGGTCCCGCGGCTCGTACGACCGACGGGTCAGTCCTTCTTGGCCGTCGGGTCGTCCAGTTCCTCCTGGCGCACGTTCTTCCGGGCGGACTCGATGACCTCCCACCACGCCCGATGGGTTTCGTAGTGCTCACCGGTCGCGACCGCCTGCCCGTTGGTGGGGACCAAGATGACGTGATAGCCCTTGCCCGGCTGGGGAGTTGGGGCGCACGACGTCGCTGTAGACGAGGATGCGCGTGGTCGTGGGCTCAGCCGCCGTACGGTCCGGGGATCAGCCCGAGCTGCCCGAGCATCCCGGCGATGTCCATGATGATGCGGCTCTCGACCAGCTGCCCGTCCCGGTAGCGGTCCACAGTCCAGGCCTCCACGCTCACACTGCGACCGGTGGCTGGGAAGCCGACGAACTCGCCGAGGTGGGTGCCGGTCCAGGTGGACAGCGTCATGATCCGGTCGTCCTGCACGAGCGTGTCCTGCAGCATCCAGTGCAGGTCCGGGAACCCGGCGAACATGCCGGCCAGCACGCCGGCCAGGCCGGCGCGTCCGGGTCCCTGGCCCGGCAGGGGGTTCTGCTCGACGAAGTCCTCGACGACTATTTCGCGCAGGGCGACGTCGAGGTCGCGGCCGTTGATGACTTCGTCTGCGAAGCGCTGTGCCAGCCCGACGAGATCGGTGGTGCGAACGCCGGTGGTGCGTGCGCTGGCGGTGCCGGCACTCGTGGTGCCGGCGGGGATGGGAGCAGTCATGGCGGTGCGGTCCTTCCACTGATTTCATGTGGTGTTTCGAGTGGTGCTTCGCGTGGTGGTGCGTGCGGGCCAAAGCGGAGCTCGTGCTGCAGGACACCTGGTCCTTCGGCGCGGCCGGCGAGGGTGCGGACGAACTTGACGGCGTCCACAGATGACGACCCTCCTGAAGCTTTCTGTCCGCACCCGACTGAGTGCTTCCCTTCCAAGGTAGGAACGACGCGCGCCCGGGGGAATAGGGAAAACCCTTGCCTGCCCCCAACCTCGTCACGCTCCCCTCGAGGGCACGGATCGCACTCCGTCCCGGGCGCGAACGGCCGGTGGCGCCAGGACCTCACATTCGCCAGGTGACACACTCGGCGACCGCGGTCCGACTGGGCCCAGTCGGCATGACGTACGGGCGGCCGTGTTGTCGAGTGCCGACGCACTTGCACTCTCCTACGCCCGCGAGACCCCTGGCAGACGCTCGCTCATACCGCTCTCAGTGCGGTCAGGCTCGCCGTCCCGCGCCCACGTATCGGACCCGCACTCCCTCAGCACGAGGGACCTTAGCCGTGCACTTGATGGACGTATCCGTCACGGTCGCATCACAGATTGATCGAACGTCCTGGCCGCTGGCGGTGTCTCCCGGCACCCTGCACCACATGGGAAGTCAGGGGTCGCCAGCGCGCAGGCGTTGGCTCACAGTGGCCGCGTCCGTCGTCCTCGCGATGAGTGGGTGCACCAGGTCGGGGCCGTCGCCCTCGTGCGACCCGTGCGCCGCGCCGCCCACCTCGCGGCCGCCCGCGCCGCTAACGACCACGATGTCCGTGAACCTTCTGGTCGGCGGCGAACTGCCCGAGCAAGACGTGCAGGCGCTGCTCGCCGGGACCTCACGTGCGTGCCCACTGACGGTCCACCGTCCGGGAAACCGGCTGGGCCTCGGTCTCGGCAGCGTCATCCGGTTCACCCCGACCGAGCCCGCCTACGGACGACGCTGGTCGAGGCCGCCGGTGACCGCAACCGTCACCGTGGACACCGCGGTCACGGCGTTCATCTACGCCGGCCCGCACGTCGACGCGACGGGGAAACCCGTGGGGGCCGGCTGCCGCTTCACCGGGCACGGCGTCATCCCTAACGCGGCCGCCTGGCGGGTACAGCTACCGGATGGGACCGAGCTTGCCCATCCGCGCGGGACAGGTGCACGCGACGAACTCGGGGCCACGTTCGGTAGCGGCTGACAAACACGAGCCAAAACACCGCAAGCACCCAGCTCGCACATGCCGCTCCTCGGACAACCCGCAATCAGGCGGTTTAACCGAGCGTCAGACGGCATCCTGTCCGGCGTGGACGGACTCGCGCGGGCGAAGGCAGACCTGGCGCATGGTGATGCGCGCAAAGCGCGTGATCGCCTCAAGGATCTCGTCGCGAAATACCCCCATAACGAAGAGGTGCGCAGTCTCCTTGCTGAGGCATATCGGCGCGACCGCTCATGCCGCAAGCCGTTCAGCCAGGGCGACAGAATCGTGTCGTCACCGCTGCCTCCCGGGTCCTCCTCTCACACTCAGGAGATGACTGAGAGCACGAATGACGAACAGTCCGACGGCCGCCTCCCTCTTGCAGAGGTACTCGCGGAGGTAGCCGAGTCATTTCGCGCGGCAAAGGCCAGCGGCGACGCGCACCCGGACGGACACATCATCGGGTGGAGCCACGCGCAACTCGAGCTCAGCGTGAGCCTCACACGCGACGGCGGCGGCAAGGTCCGCGCATGGGTCGTAGAGGCCGGCGGGAACGTCGCGAAGGCCGACATGGTCAAGATTTCGGTGGGTCTCTCTCCGTGCGGGACCGACATGCTCGGGGGCGGCATGTAGTCACAGCGGCAATCGGAGAAACGTCCGCAACTGCCGCGTTGAGTGTGGATGAAGTCGTTCAACACGTGACGGTATATCTGTCCTAGCAGCCGGGGTCCGCTGGCATCATGCGCAGTGTGAGAGCTGCTCGACTGGGGGCATCATTCGCCCTACTCGCGATTCTTGGTGCCTGCGCCAACCCGGCATCAGGAGGGGCCGCGTCATGTATCGGGCCCTACATCGACGACCAGGGCGCGAACGGCACCTATGGGTCGCCGGCAGCAACGGTCAGCCCGGGCGACGCACTCACGCTCTACGGGCACTGGTACGCCAACGCCTGCAACGACACGAACCACGCGACCGCAGTGGTAGGGCCTCTGCCGGCTGTCCGTCTCACGCTGCGCCTCCCGGACGGTTCCACACGCGATCTGGGCCCCCGGGCGCCCTCTGGCCACGACCTCGGCTTCAGCGTGACGGTGCGTGTGCCGGCGTCTGCACAGGCTGGACCCGCCAGTGTCTCCGACGATCGGACGCCACCTGCGATCTACCACTTCACCGTGCAGCCCAAGTAGCCCGATGCGCCCGATGTAGCGGCATCCCGCGCCTCCCGGCAAACGCACTCATCTGCCGCCGATCGGTCGCACCGATGCGTGCGAGTTGTCAGGCCCTGCTGCTACTTGCTCAGGTCAATGACGCAGAAGAGAGTCCCGCCAGGGTCGGCGAGCACGATGAAGTCCGCATCGTCCGGGTACTTCCACTCGATGCGCTCGGCACCAAGTGAGATGAGCCGTTCAACTTCGGCGAGTTGCTCCTCCTCAGAGTCCACCCACAGATCCAGGTGCGTGCGGTCATCCTGATCGAGATGCAGTAGAGTCCCCTGGCCCTCGCCGGGCACCAAGAAGGCGGGATTGTGCGGCTGCTGGGCGTATCCCAATGCCTGAGACCAGAACGAACCTGAGGCATCGGTGTTCGCGACGTTGAGTACAACCGCTCCAATGCGCAGCATGCGCCGAGACTGGCACTGTCACGCCTCTCGGGCAAGGCCATGCAGGCTGACTTCTGGCCGAGGAGCGCGGGGCTTCTGGGCGCGTCAGGACCGCGCACCGTTGACGGCTAGATCGATCGCAAACGTCCTGTCATGCCGGGGGTTGCGGGGACGCGTACGACTCGGCGCCCCCACCCGTGAGTTCAACCATGATGAGCACATGGACCCCGCTGTGGCCCCAGTGGCGATGAAGGCTTACGTCACCTGGTTTGGTGATGGCAGTCGGTGGAGCGCCCACGTCGAGCACAGCGAACAAGACCCAAGCGGGGAGTGGAGCGACCACGACACGGCAGCGGACGCTGTGGCGTGGGCTCGGGAGCGCACGGATTGGGTCCTCGTGGTCACCGAACCGCTGCAATGGGCGGGTTCACCGGAGAAGCGGCCGTCCGACGTCCCCCGACTCTGGCGGGAGCGAGACTGACCGATCTGCCGGCCCCGGCATGCGTCAAGAGACGCGGCTGGGCCGCAGACATGCCCATCTGCCGCGCTCAGGACGAGGCTGGAGCGACACCCATCATCGGTCCCCGGACTAGCCTGAGTTGCATGTTCCCGAGTTCTGAGCGGCGTGCGGCGTGGGAGACCGTCAGCGCCTATCACGAAGCTCAACTGGCTCTTCTACTGGAGCGAGTCGGGGTTGAGATCGACCGTTTCCGCGCCGGTGAGTTGGATGCGTTCGAGGCAGACCAGGCCTTATTCCGATACTCCCGCGCGGCAAAGGAGCTCTGGAAGTTTCTGCAATGGCGCGGACGTCGAGTGGGTGGCACGCGACATCCGTGAGCGGGCACCGAACCAGTGGTGGGAGCGCGGAGCACCTCGGCGACACTGATCGAGCGCGCCCGACCGTCCGGCCGCGCACCCCGCGCGTGGCTGTTGCTGCGGGACGAATGCGGCGTTGTCGCGGCCAGCCAGCTGGGGTCACCCTGCGAAGATGACTAGTTACGAGAACGTCTTGGTTCCGATCCCCGCCGAGTGGCCCACCCCTTGGACTGACCCACCTGCAGTTCGAGGCGATGCTGGCCACCGCCCGCACCTCGGCCAACTCCAACGACTTCGCCCTCGTGGTGATGCTCGGCCTGCTCGGCCTGCGGATCTTCGAAGCCTGTGGCGCCAGCATCGAGAACCTCGGCGAGGAACACGGCCACCGCGTCCTGCCTGTGCACGGCAAGGGCGGCAAGGTGGTCCTGACCCCGCTGCCCCCAGCCGTTGCCCACGCGATCGAGCGCGCCGTCGACGGCCGCACCTCGGGCGCGATCCTGCGCACCAGCCGCGGCACCCGGATGGACCGACACTACGCCACCCGCCGGCTGCATCACCTCGCCGAGGCCGGCGGCGTCCACACCGCCCGAATGCACCCGCACATGCTGCGCCACACCTTCGTCACGACCATGCTCGACGCCGGCGTCGACCTCCGCGATGTGCAGATCGCGGCCCGCCACGCCGACCCGCGCAGCACCATGCGCTACGACCGGGCCCGCAAGAACCTCGACCGCCACCCCAGCTACATCCTCGCCGCCTACATGGCCTCCGGCACCTGAACCAAGTCCGTCATGCCGAATAGCGGCGTCTGCCGAGGGCGAAGCGGAGCCCGTCCTGAACCAGGCGCTCAGGGCTGGAAGACGAGGTTTCTCTTCCTGATGGGAAGCTCAGCGTCCAGCCGAGCCATCTGAAACATCATCCCCATGAAGACGTACGCCACGGCGACCGCTTCGAACCCGCCCGACAGTTTCCCGGCCACTGCGCCGCAGCTGATGACAACGATCACGAGCGGCATCAGAAATCGCCATATCTTCAGGCTTGAGCGAGCGTTCTTGGTGCGCCACTGACTGAACCTGCTCAACTGTGCCTCCTCTATCTTCCTCATACAGGAGTGTCGTGATTGCGCGAGCCTCATTCGGGAAGCCGGGCCGAATCCCGACCCTGTGAGCGACGTGACGCCCAGCACGTCCGACGGGCTTCCGTGCATCGGCCAGACCTTGTCCTTCCGCAACCGGAGGGATGAGCGCTCATGCCGCGGTCAGGACGGCTACGCGCGTCCGAGTGTGCCGCGATCCCAAGACCAGCTCAGGACAGCTGCCGAGGCTTGCCGGGAAACATGGCGAGAAGCAATGTCACGGCCGCCGCCGCGATGACTGCCCCGTATGCAGAGGTCAAGAAG
>NZ_JBFRFG010000036.1:0-14986 GCF_052114705.1 Terrabacter sp. 2YAF2 | reverse complement strand
GACCCCACTGAGCGGTGGGAATGCAGAGCGCTCTTGCCTCCTCGACCGGCTTGCCCAACAGATCGACGAGCGCCTCATGAATGCTCGGGTTCGTGACTCCCCCGGACGTGAGTAGCAATTTCACGGTGCCCACTGAACCACAGGGAAGCCGCCGCCATCCCCGAGACCACCGCGCGCTCCGACCCAACAACGTCCGGATTTGCCGCGCCGAGGACTCCAGTCCTGAAGACGACCCGGACGATCGCCACGCCCGGCCTCCTCGGCGCATGCCTGCCCGGTTCGAAACCCCTCACCCGGGACCGCCGTCTTCAGCTCGCCGACACCTTCATGGCAACGACGCCTTTCTGGTCCGAGGGCGGACAGCGGTGGCACACTGGATCCGCCATCCCGCCGGCGGGCGAGTCCGACCCTGAGGGCGCCGAGGAGCTCTTCGAGCTGATCCTCGATGACAGCCCCCAGGCGTTCGCGCGCTTCGCCCGCGACTTCCTCGAGATGATCCCCGACGACGCAGCGATCAACGCCGGCTACCAGTCAGAGCCACTCGACCCACGATCGTCGCCGCGCTCAACCCCGACGCCGAGTATGAGAACGTCCGCGAGCAGTTCGGTGCGATGGGGCCTTCCGCGTCGTGAGGCACATCCGCACATGCCGCCGAGCGGTCGTGCCGAGTTCGGGACGTCCCAAACGGCCCCGCGGCACCCGGTTTGCGACACCCCTTCGCTATGGCGACGGGGGCATGAAGGACGCGATGTCGCCATAGGCGCGCATCGCGTCGATCCGATCGGCCGCCAAGTCGTATGCAACGCAGAAGGGGATGCGATCTCCGTCGCTGGTGCCGGCGCATGTTCCTTCGAGGAACGCGACGCCTCGAGCAGACATCAGTTGACGGGTACTCAGATCCGGCATGTGAGTGTGCAAGCCGTTGATGGCCCTTTCCACGGCCTCAGCACCGCGGACTACCGCGCCACCCTGAATCGTGGTCTATGTGACGTCGTCGGTGAAGAACTGCTGGAAGCGGCCCGGTCCAGGCGTTGAGCCGAACGGGGCGGTGGTGGGTATGGCTGAGGGAGATCGTCAGCGCCCGGCCTCGGGCGACCGACCTCGACACACGGAGGCCCCCATGAAAAGACTGCTCATCGTCACCGCCGGTGCGGTCGGATTCCTGCTCGGCTCGCGGGCCGGGCGGGAGCCCTACGAGCAGTTCATGCGCGCCATCGGCCAGCTGAAGGACGACCCCCGCGTGCAGGCGAGGGCCCACCAGGGTGCCCATCTCGTGCGCGAGCAGGCGCCGGTCGTGGCGGACAAGGTGGCCGATGCCGCGCGGACGGCGACCGACAAGGTCACCTCGGCGGTTTCGGGGTCTACCGACGCCGGCGCCGCGGACTCGCGCCAGGAGAACGCGGACGACCTTGTCGAGCAGGCCGTGCAGTTCCAGAAGGATCACGGGCCCAAGGGTCCGCTGCCCTGAGCCTGCCACCCGATCGGGGCGCCGGACTCCGGGTCCGACTCTGCGAGCGACGTGACGCCCATGACGCCGGCCGGGTTCCCGGGGCATCGGCCAGACCCCAGCCTCCCGTGGCCAGAGGGATGCGCGCTCATCCGGCTCCTCGGACGACGTCCGACCAGCCGCAACGTCGTTCGATGATCCGCTCTCGTATCCGAGACGACGACCTCTATGGAGAACGACGACCTCTATGGTGCAGACGTGTGGGTATCGCTGGGAACATGGTTGATTGGCGATGGACAGTTCCCTGAACTGGGGCTGGGCGCGGTCGTCCGTGACTGCGGGCTGCGCCTGAACTCCTCCTACCTGAATGCGTCCGACCAGTCGCCCGAAGAGGTCCGAGAAGCTCACGTCGACGATGTGGGTCGAGTGCGGTACGAAGTCACCGGCCGATGCCAGTCGGTAACGAGCCCGATGGCGTCCTGGTCGCCATGCCGGGCTGGCTCACGATTGCCGAACCCGAGGCCTGCCGCGCCGTCGAGAGCACCCCCGACTCTCCCGCTTTCGAACCATGGTCCGAGCAGTTCCGCCCTCCGGACCCGACCGAAATGCTCAACGCCGAAGGCTGGCTGGGAGTCGTCGCTGACCACGAGCGGGACGCCTTCACCATCCCTGACTCGCGAATGGACTGGCGCCTTCGAAGAATCCAGCTCAGCGAGCACCAAATGAAGCGAGTGCCTGGGGAGCCGTCGGACGCGTGCGCGTTCGGCCCTGTCGTCCGGGCCGCCCATGTTGACCGGCTGAGCCGCGCCGCCGACCAAGTAGCGGGAGCGCAGTACCTCTTCGACTTGCTACCAGCCTGACGTCCCCATTTGCCGCGACGCGGCAGATGCCGTGGAGTGCACTCGCAGGTGCCAGTTTGCCGAACCTCAGCGGTCAAGGATCTGGAGCTTGGCGTCCACGAGGCTCCTGATCAAGCCATCTGGCAGCGGCTCGTCGATCGGGAAGTGGAGCGAGCTCTTTGTGCGCTCGTATTCCGTGAGGCGGTCGCCGAGCACCGTGAGCACTTCGCCACTGTGTGGCAGATAGGCGAGATGGTTCTTGAACGCCGCGAAGCCAGCGACCACCTTCCCGTCGACCCGGAAGGCCGGCATGCCGTAGGAGATGCCTTGCTCGGCGTCCGGGACGACGGCCAGGATCGACCGTCGTAGCGCTTCTAGGGTCGTTCGTTTCGGCTCCTCAAGCCGTGCCAGGTAGGCATCGACCTCGTCCACTGTCATGGCAGACAGTCTCTCCTCTCGTCTTCACGATTTGCCGGAGTGGGCGAGGCCTCCGTGACCCCTCGGCGAGTGAAGTTGGTTGAGGGCGCGGGCGACGCGCTGTCCAACTGCCCTGACTGACCGTGAATCCGATGGGCTCCGCTCCGCGTCACTGGCCGGGTGGCTGCTCGTCGTCGTTGTTGGACGCAAGTATCTGGTGAAGCGTCCGCAGCCGGCGGTGGGTGTCGGACGCACCAGGACCCAGGCGGCGGGTTACCTCGAAGAGGGTCGGTGTGAACAGCTCCCCGGCGGCTTGGTGGACTCTGCGGCCGGCTGCCGTCAGCTGTACTCGGTAGGAGCGGCCGTCCTCGGGGTTCGGGACCTTGCGCACGTGGCCGCGGCGTTCGAATCGCTTGACGTAGCTCGACACCGTCGTGGCCGGCGCGGCCATCCAGTGGGCGAGCTCGGTGGGGGTCATGCCCTGGGTCGACGCCAGGACGGAGTAGATCGCGAACTCGTCGGCGTCGATCCCGGATGCCCTCACCGCGTCGTCAATCAGGGCGGTCGCGGCTCGCGACACGAGCCAGACATCGAAGAGGACATTGCCCAGTCCGGCATCCAGATGTGCGGTTTCAGGCTCGGGTGTCCCGGTCCTGGTCTGGGCGGCGGCCGAGCTGTCGTCGGGCCGTGCCATCAGTGGCTCGCGCCTGAGGCGTCGGGGTCCGCGCTTTTGGCTCGTGGGCGCGCGCGACGGCGGACCTGGGCGATCGCGAGCAGGGCCAGCGCGCCGAGCAGCAAGACACCGGAGGTCCAGAAGGTGAGGTTCTTGGCAGCAGAGGCCAGGCCCAGCAGGGAGCTCGTGGGGGCCGGGCCGGGAAACGCCGCCAGGGCCAGCCAGGCGCACACGTTCTCGAGGTAGTCGAAGGCGCTTCCCAGGAGGGGCAGCACGGCAAGCGCGAGAAGGGCGTGGCGCTCCGGAGCGAGTCGAGCGATGACGAGTGCCATCGACGTCGCCATGAACATCCCGAACACGGTCGGGTAGAGCAGGTCGGCCACCTGAAGGAATCGGTACGCCTCGCGGCCGGCCGCCCCGCATCCGGTCAGGAAGCCCAGCACGTCTGCGGCGCTCGAGGTGAACCGTACATCGGGAGGTGCTTGACGGCATACAGCCTCGACGTGGGGAATGGCGAACGGAGCCGACGAGGTGAAGAACGCCCCCGCGAACACCCCGAAGGCGGTTGCTGTCAGGAGCCACAGGGGCCATTTCGCGAGTCGAGCCGCCGAACCGGCGAGAGACCAGACGATGCGGTGACCCGCGGGGACCGTGTGGGCTCGCGGCTGGGCAGGCTGATGGATGTCAGCGGTGGTCATGGCGCTTCCTTCTGTCCACAGGGCGTCCGAGTAAGACGACTGATGCGATCTCGCAGTACTTGTATACTGCGCTTTCGTAGTAGTCGCTGTCAAGGATGTTCCCCACACACGTGAGCGAGCATCGCTGACCCCTGCGTACAACCACGGCAGGCGTAGTGTCGAGTGCATCCGGACGAAAGGGACCCATCCATGACCATCGACCGAGGACTGCTGGCGATCTTGAATGCCAAGCCCGGAAAGGGCGACGAGCTCGGGGCGTTCCTAGAGCAGGGCCGCGAGCTGGCGGCTCAAGAAGAGGGCACCGTCAGCTGGTACGCATTCCGTCTCGACGACACGACGTACGGGATCTTCGACACCTTCGAGAGCGAGGAGGCACGCGAAGCACACGTGAACGGCCGGATCCCGGCGGCACTCCAGGACGTGAGCTCGGACCTTCTGGCCGAAGCCGCCGACATCAAGCCGATCGACGTGCTCGCGGTCAAGTAGCCGCGATCCGCACGATCCGGGACGCGTCTCTCTCGGCGCAGGTCGCTGTGACCGATCTACCGGTTCTGCCGCCTGGCGCTCTTTTGAATCTCATGGCCGCGCTCCCGCGCACCGGCAGCTCTGTCTCGCGCCACCCGGTCGAGCTCGGTCGCAACCAGGCGCAACGCCACGCGACGGATGACGGAGCTGAACGGGCCGATGACGAGCCAGTACCTCCTGAACCGGCGCCGGCTCTCGTCGTCCGTCATGGCCACTCGTGTCTCGATCGTGTCTCGATCGTCACGATCGACGAGTCGTTGCCGTAGGGATCTACCCTCAGGCCGGCGGCGATCTTGGCGTACCCCGGCTCGTCGAAGTTGGTGAACTCCCCTGGCGTGGTCGGGGTGTCGGTAGCGTCCACGACCGCCTGCCAGGGGCGGCTCACTTGACCGAGGACCATTTCGACACCCGGTGTCTCGCCGAGGAGGATCCAACCCAGACCGACCAGGTCCTTGAGCCGGAAGGTGCTCGGGGATACCTCCGGAGCCGAAGCCGTCGACGTGCGCACTCTCAGTTTTCCCGTGACACGTCGTGGCAGAGCCCGGATGCCGAGCAGGGCCCGCGCAAGGGGTGCTTGGAAGAGGTCCACCTCCGTAGCCACGCGGTAGCAGTCGGCGGGGACGGCCCGGAAGACCTCGGAGTGCACGACGGCAAGATCGAAGTGGGGCGAGAACTCGTCCATGAGCAGCCGTGAGCCATCCGGTATGCCGGCCGCACCGGTTGATCCAGCTTCGCGCGGTCCTGTCGGTGGCGCGCTCATGGCACCAGCCTGCGGGCGCCCGGCATCTGCGCCCCAGAGGCGAAGGCCCCGGACTCGCCGGCGAGCCGCCCGCGGCCTGAGGGGCAGGACCTCTGGCACTGTGCGGCGCGCTCGCACCGGGGAGACGATGTCGATGCATCCTCGGGAAGGAATCCACCATGGCATACCTGAAGCCACCCGCACTGACGCGGCACCTGGCCAATCCGCTGGCCATGCGGCTCGGCGGACGCGGCGTCGCCACCCTCACCGTCACCGGTCGTCGGACCGGCCAACCTCGAAGGGTTCCGGTCATCCCCGTCGACGTCGGCGAGAAGCGCTACCGCCACTCAGTAGACGGGTGCTTCGCCCAGATGCCCGCCCCAAAGGACCATCCCGTCTTCCAGATCGGCCAGGTGCACTGACGTCCGGATGGCCGCTGAAGGGCACCCGATCAGGGGCCTGCGCCGGCGTCCTTGCGTGGCACGAGACCCGTCCACGGGACCGCGTCAGTGACGCGTAGCACTGGCGCGGCAGGGCAGGAACTTCCGCCTCTGCCGCAGCCAGTGTGTCTCGATCCCTGCGAGTAGCTCTGTGGCGGTTTCAACGCAGACGACATCGTCCTGAAGCTCATCCGGAAGTCCCTCTGGCTCCCCCGGCCGGGTCAGGCACGTCGGAGAGTCCATCGGGGTGATCGCCCGGTTCGCCGCCCGAGCACCGCCGAGCAGCAAATGCCACGGATCCGGGCCGGTGATGTTGTTGGCCACGACACCTGCTCCACCAGCAGCAGGCGTGGTGGGGCAGGCGGCGCGCATCTGAATGCAGCCGGCGGGGAAGAGGTCGTCGCGGCCTTCCTCGACGAGTGGCTCGAGCGGCGCCGTAACAGGGTCGTGAGGTTCGCTCAGTCCTCGCCCTCGTGCTGGCCGGGCACGACGCACGCATCGCCGACGAAGGCCCCGGCGAAGCTCGGGGCACCGAGGGCCTTGGCGGCGCCCGGCGTCAGGGTGAGCCCTGCTGCGGTCCCGCCACACGTCGGGATGGCGCCGTTGATCGGCTTGGCAGCCACGAGCGCGAAGATGTCGACCCGGCCGGGGAGTCGGGTGCCGTTCAGGACGGTCTTGGCGTTGAGGAATCCGGTCTTGAGGTTGACGTCGAAGCTGGTGATGCGCAGGGCGCCGCCACCGACAGGTGTGAACGCCAGGCCGCCGGAGTGCTCGATGACCTTGCCCTCAACTTCGGTGATCGGAAACGACAGCTGGGCCACACCTCCGGGGGCGGTCAGCTGGCCGGGTTTGATGGCGTGGACCTTCAGTGTCTGGGTGAGGACGGGAACCAGGTCGGGGTTGAGGACCACGGTCGTCTGGCCGCCCCGGCCGCCGGACGCGTGGTGCTGGGTCTCGGCGCTGGCTGCTGGCGCAACAAGCACGGTGGTGACGAGCGCGCCGGCGCACCCCGCCACGGTGAAGAGTCGAAGGTTCCGCATGAGATTTTCTCCAGTCTGCTCACGGGCCCGGCCGTCAGGCCCGGGTGGGTTGGTACCTCGAGCTCGGACTCACGCCGAGGCACCTGTTGTGCCTCACAGCATGGGCGCGCAACGTCAGGATGCACAAGGTTTGTCGAGGGTTGGGTTACGCCGCGGAAAGGGCCCCTTACGGCGAGTGGGTTCACTCACGGGGCCGACCGCACGCGACGGCTGGAGGCCAGCTTGAGCGTGTCGAACTTCGCCGATGACACCTCCTGCTGGCGGACACCCTCATGGTCGGTGCCGGGGTGCTCGTGGCGGCTGGCGCCATGCAGCTGCCGATGTGGCTCTCCTTTGTGGCGATCACCGTCGCGGCCGTCGCCGGCGACCATGTGGCCTACTGGTTGGGTCGCCGACCCGGGCCGCGCCTGGGTCACGGCCCCGCGCCACGGGTGATCAGGTTTCTGCTTCACAACCTCGTCGGTGCCATGGGCTGGGCAGCCGTCATGTTTTGCGGCGGCTACTGGTTCGGCACCATCCCCTTCGTGTCTCGCAACCTCGAGCTGTTCCTCCTCGGGCTCATGGCGGCGTCCGCCCTGCCTGGCGCGACAGCCGCGGCGCGTCGATGGGCTAGCCGCCGGTCTGCAGCACGACACCACGGCAAACCGTGGGTGCCAGCAGCTCACCGGGCGGCGCCACACTGACCGACGCGAAGGGATGCCATCCCCAAAAGGCACATTCGGCCCCAACGGCGTGCACAGCGCATCCCTAAGCGCACACGTGACTCTTCGAGGGACGGTCGCCGACCCGCGGCACCGACCTTGCGCCAAGGAGCAGGCATGAAGACCAACAGGATCATCAGCGGCGTCGCCGCCGTCGTGGCCGCCGCCGGACTGATCGGAACCGGTGCGGCGCTGTCCAACGCAGCCTCAACCCCGTCCCCCACGACCTCGAGCAGCGCTGGCTCGCAGGCCGGACCAGGCGGGTCGATGAACCCGAACAACGACACCCCGGCGACCGGGTCGGAGCTCGCCAMCGTGACRGCTGCCGTCAAGGCGAACGACTCCACCGTCACCGTCACCTCKGTGCGCAAGGACCCCGACGGCTCCTACGACGTCCTCGGCACCAAGTCCGGCGTCAACGTCATGCTCGAGGTGAGCAAGGACCTCAAGACCRTCACCCCGAACGCAGCGGGCCCGCGGGGCTGAACAAAGGAGCAGTCAAGCGTGGCGGGCCCTCGATCCGATGACGGGTCGAGGGCCTCGTCCTGAAAGGTCGGCCAGCCGGAGGCTGGTCTCGCTGGCGACGTATTGAACTCCCTTGTCGCAGTGGTGAATCAGGCCCCTGGTGTCCCGGCCGGTTCGGGCTCGCTCCCACAAACCCCATCTCGAGGCCGTCCAGGGCCAGGTCGGTGCGCAAGTCTTGGACAGCTGCCACCCGACGACCCGGCCAGAGACGACGTCGATGACGAACGCCGCGTACACCCACCCGGCGGAGGGTGCGGCAGTAGGTGATGTCCGCGACCCACACCTGATCCGGTGCGCGGCATCCCGGGGATCGAGCAGACGTCCGTCGCGGGAGCGTGGCGCGACACGCACGTGGGAAGCTGTGCGCGAGGAGCGCTGCTCACCAACCCCTCGCTTTCCCTATTTCCACCGCAGCGCCGCCGTCATCTCTCGCGCGAACCCCGAGCGGAAGCAGGATTGTGCGCGAGGATCTGAACATGGGCCGTTCACACCACGATGAGATCGAGCGCAAGTACGACGTTGACGTGGCCATGGTGTTCCCGAACCTTGCCGAGATGGACGGTGTCGACTCGGTCGCCCAGCCTCGGACGTTTCAGCTCGAGGCAGAGTACTTCGACACGCCGGGGCTTGATCTCGCCCGCAGTGGGGTCACCCTCAGGCGCCGGACGGGCGGGGACGACGCCGGCTGGCACCTTAAGCTCCCGGCTGGCCCGGACACCCGAACCGAGCTCCGCGAACCCCTGGGACCAACGCGTGAGGTGCCCCTAATCTTTCGGGCGCGGGTGCACACGATCGCCCGGGGACGGCCCCTCGAGCCGGTCGCCACAGTGAGAACGGACCGGCGCGAGTATCCACTCCTCGACGCCCAGGGTTCGGTGCTCGCGCTGGTCTCGGACGACAACGTGCAGGCGCGGCGTCTCGCCGGCACCGAGGACGAGATGGTGTGGCGCGAGTGGGAGGTCGAGCTCGCGAGAGGTCCACGAGACCTGCTCGACGCTGTCCACGGACGGCTGTTGGATGCCGGGGCCTCCCCGGCCTCCGCCAGCTCGAAGCTCGCTCGCGTCCTCGGGGAGCCTCCCGCCGCCCGATCGGCCCCCGGCTCGACGAGCGGCGATCCCGGGGCCAGCATCCAGCAGTTGCTGAGCGCACAGCTGGCCCGGCACCTGGCACGGCTGCTCGAGCAGGACGCCGGGGTCCGGGCCGAGCAAGCCGAGGCCGTCCACCGCGTACGCATCGCTGCCCGACGACTGCGGTCGACGCTGACGACGTTCCGCCCGCTGCTCGACACGTCTGTCACCGACCCGGTGCGTGACGAGCTGCGCTGGCTCGGCGAGTCCTTCGCAGGGGCCCGGGACGCGCAAGTGCTCCGCGAGCACCTGCGCACCGTCCTTGCATCGGAACCTGCGGAGCTTGTGGTCGGGCCCGTGAGCGCGCGCCTCGACGACGAGCTCCGCGCCGAGTACGAAGCCGGCCGAGAAACGGCCAAGCAGGCCTTGGACAGCGAGCGATTCGTCCGGCTCCTCGACGCCATCGAGGAGCTGATCGCCTCCCCGCCCCTGCAGCGAGATGGTCACCGAGCAGCCAGGAAGACCATGCCCGACCTGCTGGCGCGAGACGTGAAACGTCTCCGGCGAGCCGTGCGGGTGATCGAGGCCGCCCAGGACTCCACGGATCGCGACTCCGCCTTCCACGAGGCCCGCAAGAAGGCCAAGCGTCTACGGTATGCCGCAGAGTCCGCCACGTCGGTGCTGGGCAAGAAGACCCGCACCTTGGCGGCCGACACCAAACTGCTCCAGGAGACACTCGGCATACACCAGGACACGGTCGTCGCGCGTCAACGACTCCGCGAGTACGGCATGCGAGCGCACCTGTCTGGTGAGAACACCTTCACCATCGGGCGGCTGCACGCGTTGGAGCAGGCCCGCGCCGAACGAACCGAAGCCGAGTTCGTCGCCCTGTGGGACAAGTTCATCGCCAAGCACGCGAAGCGCTGGGACCGGTAGGGACACGGTCCGCCAGGTCGCCTGTTGGGCCGTGGGCAGTTACGACTTCCGCCCGGACCAGGACTGAAAAGTGGATGAGTCGGCCGATACGCCGGGGATTGCCACCGGCCAACCGACTAGTGCTGCCGTTGGTGCCCCAGGCCCTTGACCTGCGAAAAGGCTTGTTGGCGACGTTGAGCCCGTCGGCTCGGTACGACGGTTCTCGGACTTTTTGCGGACTTTTTTGCGGACTAGGTGCGTCCTCACATCTCTTGCTCTTGCCGCCTCTAGCGGACGCTTTGACGCCGGCCACTCCCCTGCCTGGCCCTGGCTAGAGGGGCTTCAGGCGAGTCTCAAGATCAACAGCGACGGGGGTGCCCCACTCTGATCCGCGCGCCGCTCCGAGCCTCCCCTCCCGCGGGCGAAGTTTCACCCACATGCCGATGTGAGTACGTTCAGTCCGCCGGGCTGAGCGGCGGCCACCACGACTGTCTCATCGAAGAAGCACCCAGACGAGGCCAACGACTCCCGCCACGATCAGGAACGTTCCGGTGATCGTCGCGAAGCGGACCCATGTCGCGTGTGCTAGCGGGGTGGCGCTCATTCGCTCGGCGCGGTCGGCCAGCGTGTGCCGTCGGAAGATGTTCGTGCTTCCGAGCACGATGGCAAACAGGGGGAAAGCGATGGTCGGCCAAACACCGGTGCCCATCAGACGCCGTCTTTGTCGTTCGAGGGCTGATCGCGCTCAGACGGCTTTCTTGGGTCTCCGGACATGAGCCGCCTCAAGTTCCCGTTTCGGAGGAAGAAGAACCAGACGAACCAAATGGAGAAGGGGATGAAGACTGCAGCCAGCAACACCTCGCCCCAGACGGGCAACTCGGGGCCGTTGGCCGTGGCCCAAATAGTGGCGAACATCGTGACTCCTCCTCGTGCCTAGGCAGAACCTACTGCTCAGTGCGGGCGCTGGAGGAGAATCTCGCCAGAGGCCGCTGACGCGGGACCGACTTCGGCCGCCGAGCGCACAGGCCATGTGGGGTTGTCACAAGGTAGACACGATGAGTGTCCGCGTGTAGTCATAAGCACGTAGGTGGCCTTGGATCGGCCGCGGAGAACCCGACTAAGCCAGAGGATCGCCGATGAAGACAGGCCATTCCTGATGTCAGTGTTCGCTCTCGCGTTAGGCACGCGCCAGCTGGTGCGGCGCATGGCACTTGCCGAACGCGCCGATCTCGTAACCCGCGGGGCGGTGTCCAAGCCCGTCGCAGTGCCGATGTCTCGGTGACCGGATCACTGCTGCTGGTGCTGGGCTTGCCCGGTCTCGTGCGGACGGCCACGCTGTGAGCGCCGTAACCACCGGGGCGGCCGGGAGCGGAGGAAGCATCGGCTTCTACATCGTCGCCTTCGCCGCCACTGTCTTCGGGATCCTGCTGATCGTCTTCAGAGACCGAGTCACAGGCTTGGTAGACCGGCTCTCAGGTAGGCAGGGCCGTGACGGGTGGAGACCTGGCCCGCGGTACCAGGCGCCGTTCGGCGTTGGATTTCTGATCCTTGCCGTCATCATGGTCTTCCTGGCCCGAGCCGCCGCCAAGTAGACGCTAAGAGGAAGAAGATCTAGCGCATGCAGACTGCACAGGCCGTCACCGTCACAGGGTTCCCGGCGTTGCTGATCATCTTGGCCATCATGGCCGTTTTCGTCACCGGCATCGTCGCGATCGTCCGGTTCCTCAAGCGCAAAGCCACCCGAGAGCCCCGTTCCACTTCCGAGGGCCCGCCACGCAAGGAGTAGGTGGCAACGGGTCGGACCATGTACGGCGGGGCATGGGCGCCGTCAAGCCCGACGACGCATCGGTTTCCCAGGTAGCCACCTACTGAAGGCACCGGCCCCATCGCCGGCTTGGTTCTAAGACGCACGCTCATGCCGTGCTCAGCATGGGCGTGCCGTTGCGCTCGTGGGTCGCAGATGTGAGCTTCTGAGGCGTCATCTGACGGCCTATGCCTTGGACCGCCGCCGTATGTCGATTGACAGAATGATGATGGAGGCAAGCACGGCCACGCCCATCAGCAGTAGTCCCATCCTGGCCAGCAGATGAGGCGTACTCGGGAACACCGCGACCAGCACGATCAGTGAAAGGGACAGCAGTCCGAGCGAGGCCATCCGACGCCGAGGCGGGAATGGCTGGGGGGAGGTCTGGCTGGTCCAAGCCCCATCTGCGGTTGCCAGGCCTCCGAGTCCCATTGCGGCGGAAGACCAGCCTTCTCCCATCAAGCCCCCGATGACTCCTAGCGTGGTGGCGGCGATAAGCAGGGCGAGGCAGACGCCCACGAGCACAGTCCGTGCGCGCATATGCCCTCCTAGTTCTTCGGCGCTTGGCGTCGACTATGACGGAGGCGGGCGGTGCCGGTGAGGCGATCTTTGAAAATGCAGGGGCTGAAGGTCAGGCCGATTCGCCGCGCAATGTCGCCGAGCACTGGTGGACATCGAACCGGCTTGGCCCGCGGCGGCAGTCCCGACGTCCTGTCATGCAGCCGAGCGCGAGGCCGATTCTGCCGATGACACAACGCTCGCATCTGCTCGTCGCCTTTCGCGGGCGCCCTAGCATTTGGAAATGTCGACGATGCCGGTGGGCGCAACAGGCTGGGTAGACCGCAAACAGGACGGGTCTTTCAATGCCCAGCTGCGCGGCCCTATGACCCCTGCGGATGCGCGAAGGCTGGGGGAATGGCTGCTCGAACAGACGCGGCCTGATGAGGACGACTCACAGGTGGCCGAGCCCGAGGGCTGACCTGTCACGAGAGTGGCGGGGCACGGCCGCACCTACCGCTTGCACGCCACCCCGAGGCTGGAGCTGCCCTTCTAGGAACTTCCACTTCTGCCGCGACGCGGTCGACAGTCCTTCGTTGCCGCCCTTTGGCTGACTAACCGAGGTCGCGGAGCGCTTCGTTGACGTAGGGGTCCTCTCCGACATACTCGCCGGGCGCGCAGTGGTAGCAACGCCAGACGTCGTCGTGCTCTCGGTACCACTCGTGACGACCGCAGTCCCGGCGCCCCTTGGCTGCAATGCCCATGTCGATCATGAACCGGGGCAACTTGCGTCTGAACCCAGTTCGCCACCGTTACTTGACCACGACGCCAAGTGTTCCGATCGAGGGGAGGACCGACAAGCGGCCACGCCCGGGCGCGAGCTTTGAGCTTACCGGACAAGCCGCTAAGCGGCACCCGGCAACGCACGGGAGGCGTCAGCGTCGGGAGGGTCGCCGGACTGCCGATATCGCGACCGCCTCTAGCTGGCGTGGCCTTCTGCGTTGGCGCTGTGGAGCAGCCGCAGAACTGCTTCCACCCCTTCGCCGTGCTGGAGCCTCCAAAGCACGGTGGTCCCGTTTAGGTCGCGCTTCAAATCAGCAGCGTCGACTCCGGCGTCACGCAGCGTTTTCGCTGTCCGGGCCTGCCCAGTTCGAAGTCCCATCGAGACCCAGTGGTCTCGTTCAACCTCATCGAAGCCGTGATATGCCCACGCAGCGTCCGCGAACGCCGGCGAGGCGTCGTGGCTGGCGTCAGCGAAGGCAGCGGCCACCGGATCCGTGAGGGTGCTGAAGGGCTGCGCCTTCGGCGACCCCCGGCGCTTCGGCCTTGGAGGCCGCGCGTCCGAGTAGCGGCGGTCCCTGCTTCGGGGCTCTGGCGTCATGAGGGGGTGGTTGTTCCGCTTCGGCCGCGGCGCGGGAGGCGTGAGACCCCGCAACTGGGGCGCGGGCGGCTCTTGTGTGGCCGGCGCGCCTGGAGCCTCAGGCTCAGCGAAGGGCCACTCATGTCCTAGGTGCTCCACCAGCCGCCGCGCCACGGGCTCTTCGAGACGATGCTGTGGCGATCGGACGAACTCCCCGATCGACGCGACGGCGTCCATTGCCTCACCGACTGGAAGGCCTAGTGCCCTCGCGATCTGATGCACGGCGAACTTGCGCCTCGGGCTCTGTTGGATCTTCGTCTGATGCAAAACGTGGACCTCCCCGTTTCCGCCATCCGGTGCAGCCAGTAGAGCAGATGGCGCCGACATAGGTCGGTGCCCACCACAGCTCCTTTTCGTCCAGCGGTGACCTGCGGCTCGGAAGCCCTTCATGGTCACTACCCGACGGCCAGCAGGGAGGGAGCGGTAGATCGCCGCGCGGTAACGAGGAGACATCCGGAAATGCCGCCGATCGGTCGTGTCGATGCTTGAGCTGGAGTCTCGGCCTCCGATACGGCTCATTGTGATTCACTCCCGTCGTGGACACGAGCGACTTAGCTGACCTGGTTCCTGGCCTCATGGCCAGTCACCCCAAGCACGCGTGGGTCGTGATGTCGGGACGACACGGCGGCGAGGATCTGATCGTGGAGATCCACCCGGCCTTGGCTCCGGAGCGAAGAGCACAGGTGCAGGTCTTTCGTGGTGCTGAGGTGTATTTCATGGATTTCGCGGGCCACAGCAGCAAAGACTTCGCTTACGAGGATGAGGACCGGCCCGAGGCTCTACAAGGGCGGATTGAACTTGCAGTTCGCGCCACGCTGGGTCCGACCCGCGTGGTGCTTGAGCGTGCCGGTGACGTGATTGTCCGCTCGGTCATGGTGATCGACCCCGACGGGCCTGCCCCTGACCAGGACATGATCGTCACTAGACCGGTCCCGCGCGTCGCGGCACGGCTTCGCGGTCAAGAGGTGACACGCGAGGTCCTCGAGTTCCCCGCCATCAAGCAGTGAGACCGATGGCGCGCACGGTGAGACGCGCCATAAGACGATGTCACGAACAGCGGAGACGGGCCGTCATCGCAACATCCGGACATGCCGCCATCAGCGCGGTCGTGCCCATGAGCGGGCAGGTGGGTCTGCCGACCTGGCCCTGCACCCAGCGCTCCATCGGCTACAGTGGAGCCAATCGACCCCCTCCCAAGCCTCTCTCTGAAGCTCAAATGGGAGGGGCCTCTTTCTTTC
>NZ_JBFRFG010000035.1:0-15603 GCF_052114705.1 Terrabacter sp. 2YAF2 | reverse complement strand
GCGCTCGTCGATCTGTTGGGCAAGCCGGTCGAGGAGGCAAGAGCGCTCTGCATTCCCACCGCTCAGTGGGGTCATCCGATGTGCGGGCCGGTCTCGGCGCGCGGGTTTGTCGCTGGTCTGCCGCCGTGGGGCGGGATGACCTCGATGTCGTGGAAGTCTCTCGGCCTGCTCGAGCTGAGCGCACTGGCGACGATCGGCGAAGAACGCTGGGTGCCGTGGATTCGTGCGGCCGACGTCCTCCTCGTCGACGGTGGCGAGGCCACCTATCTGTGCCACTGGATGAAGGAGTCCGGGCTCGCGGCCCTCCTGCCGTCGCTGTCCGACACGGTCTGGGTGGGCGTGAGCGCCGGCAGCATGGTGATGACGCCGAGGATCGGTGCGGACTTCGTACAGTGGCCGGGAGCGCCCGACGACCGCACGCTCGGCCTCGTCGACTTCTCGATCTTTCCCCATCTTGATGAGTTCCCGGAGAACACCATGGCCCATGCCGAGAAGTGGGCTGCCGAGATCAGCGGGCCGGCATACGTCCTCGATGACCAGTCTGCGATCCGGGTGGTCGACGGGGTGGCCCAAGTGGTGTCCGAGGGGCGTTGGAGGCGCCTTCCTGGGGAGGGTCCCTACTAGAAGCAGGCGTTGCCTTGAGTTCGGGCAACACGACACCCCCTTCAAACGCCGGGGCAGGTGCCGCTGGTTCCCCAAGGTGTGTCAGTCGAAGGCGGCTGCGAGTCCGGCGCTCTCTACGACGATCGCGGTCAGACCCGTCCTGCTGCGCGTTTCGTGGCTCTCGCCTGCGCTCCAGAGTGCCGCCGATCCGTGGTGAAGGACGTGCGTGACGCCGTCCGCGCCCGATGCCTCTGCCTCTCCGCAGAGCACAACCAGGCATTGATCGACAACGGCCGGATGACGCCCAATGATGCCGCCGGGGGCGAGCCTGGCGATGACGACGTGAGCGTCAGCCGCGATGGGGACCACGCCGAAGCCATCGCTACCGAAGCTTGTGATGTTTCGAGCGGTCAACTCTTCTGTAGAAATCACGCGCACCGGACACATCCTTCCGGATTGCCATGAGCGATCGACTGAGGGTGCGTCAGCGGCGCCCGACCGGCGGCAAGAGCGGACGTGCCGCGCGGCATTCCTCGGGCGTTCGAACGAGGCGCGGCACATCTCTCGCTCGGCTTGCAGCCAGTGCATTCCTCGACGAGTTCGGGGCCGCGGTGGATCATGACAGTTGACGAGAGGTCGTGGTGACGATGCCATCCACTGCTGGCGAGTTCGTCAGCGAGAGGTTCGACTATGACCGCGGTCGCCAGGTCACCGCGTACGTCCCGCCGCATCCCCCCGAGGCGGTCGTGTTCGCCGGCGACGGTCAGCTGCTCGCACGGTGGGGGAGAGACCTCGAGGCGGCCGATGTACCTCCCACGTTGATCGTCGGAGTTCACCGCTCAGCCGATGAGGCGGAGCGCCTGCACGAATACTCACCCGGCTTCGACCCGGAGCGGTTCGCTGCGCATGAGGCGTTCTTCGTCAAGGATGTCCGCACATGGGCCCAGTCGCGATTCGGGCTGGCGATGCCCGCCGCGCGCACCGCGGTGTGCGGGGTCTCCGCGAGTGGCGAGCTGGCGCTCGCCCTTGGACTGCGGCATCCAGACATCTACGGTGCGGTCTTCTGTACCTCTCCGGGAGGGGGCTTCCACCCCTCGGTGACGAGGCCGAGCTCGCTGCCGAGGGCGTACTTCGTTGCCGGAACCCTGGAGCCGTTCTTCCACGAGAATGCCTCCCGCTGGGCAACAGCGTTCCGCGAAGCAGGCGCGGACGTCCTCATGACAGAGCGGGTCGGATCACATGGCGACGCCTTCTGGCGCGAGGAGCTGCCACTCATGGTGGCATGGGCGTTCGGAGGGTGACGCGGTGCGCGCTAATCGGTACGACCGCGCTGGTCGCGACAGATGAGCGTGTCCGACTCCGGCTACGTGTCGAGGGTGATGCCGGTGATTGCCCGTCCCCGGCGTCAACCGCGTGACACGCTGAAAGAGCGCCGGGGGTGCCGGACCAGGGGTCCCACCACGTTGAGCAGACAGCGTGCCCCGGTCCGTGAAGCGCTGCCGTCCAGGGTCGGCCTGCCGACCGCGGACAGCAAGAGCCTGCACCAGTCACTATGTGAAGGGCTGCCCTTCCCGAAGGAGGGACGATGACCGCGGACCATGTGGCCGCTGACGCGGCGGCACCCGGCTCTCCGGTGCTGTTCGTGGTGACGCCGATCCGCGGTCCCGTCGCGCGGTCGAAGCCGCGCTGATCCGCCGGTTCGGCCGCGACTACCGGGTACTCGTCGCCGCAACGCCCGAGGACGCTCTGTCAG
The DNA here is from genome assembly GCF_052114705.1 of Terrabacter sp. 2YAF2. Lineage (NCBI taxonomy): Bacteria > Bacillati > Actinomycetota > Actinomycetes > Micrococcales > Intrasporangiaceae > Terrabacter > Terrabacter sp. 2YAF2. The sequence goes on along the minus strand of NZ_JBFRFG010000035.1, from coordinate 13,247 downwards.
ACTTCCAGCGACTGGCCGACCAGGGCCGCGAGTTGGCGCTCGTGGCAGTCGACCTGCAATTACGCGGCATGGACGGCGTTGAGCTCCTTGAGCGAGCCCATGCCCTCCATCCCGGTTCCTGGCGAGTTCTGTTGGTGGCATGGACCGGTACCACACGAAAGTCCCGGTGAGCCACCTGGCGACGCTCCAGCGCGCGTCCGCCCTGGGACAGATCGACTTCTCTGTCGTGAAGGGATGGGTCACCCCGGAGGAGTGGCTGTACCCGCAGATCCAGGAGGCGCTTACGGCCTGGACGCTCGCGCACCGGCCGAGTCACGTCGTCTACCGAGTCGTCGGCGAGCAATGCCCCCCCGCAGCCACGAGCTGCGTGACCTGCTCACGCGCAACAGCGTGCCGTTCGAGTTCTACGCCGCCGACTCGGAAACCGGCTTGCGGCTCATCGACGAGTTCACGCTTGACGTGGAGCGCCTCCCTGCAGTGATCCACTACGACGGCTCGGTCCAGCACGATCCCAGCCTCGCCGACGTGGCGGCCGCGCACGGGATTCAGACCCGGCCGCCGCGCGGGGTCTACGACCTGGCCATAGCTGGCGCTGGACCGGCAGGTCTGGGAGCCGCGGTGTATGGCGCCTCCGAAGGGCTGCGCACGGTGGTCTTCGAGCCGCACGCGCTCGGCGGACAGGCTGGCACGAGCTCCATGATCCGCAACTACCTCGGTTTCCCGCGGGGAATCAGCGGGGGCGGACTGGCCCTGCGGGCCTGGGAACAGGCCCTGCTCTTCGGCGCCCAGTTCGTCTTCATGAACGAGGTGACCGGGCTGAGCCCACGCGGTGACACCGTCGTGATGACGCTCGGCGACGGAAGCCAGGCGGTCGCCAGGGCAGTGATCATCGCCACGGGTGTGACCTACCGCCGGCGCGACATCCCGACCCGGACCACCTGATCGGAGCAGGCGTGTTCTACGGCGCGCCCGGCGCCGAAGCCCCCGCTATGGCGGCTGAGCACGTCTGCGTTGTCGGTGGGGCCAACTCGGCCGGTCAGGCGGCCCTCCATCTGGCCAGGTTCGCCTCTCGAGTCACAATGCTCGTCCGCGGCGAGTCTTTGGCCAGCGGCATGTCTGACTACCTCGTCACTCAGATGGAGGCCACGCGCAACATAGACGTCCGGCTCGGGACCCGAGTTGCCGACGGCCACGGCCAGACCCGTCTGGAGAGCCTGACCCTCGAAGACGTTCGAACTGGTCGGCGTGAAGAGGTCGCCGCCGCGGCCGTATTCGTGATGATCGGAGCCGAGCCGCACACGCACTGGCTCAGCGGCCAGGTCACGGTGAATGACCGGGGATTCATCCTGACCGGCCGCGACCTGCCCCACGACGCATGGCCGGTACATCGCCCACCCTTGCCCTTTGAGACGAGCGTTCCGGGCGTGTTCGCGGCCGGCGATGTGCGCTTCGGCTCCAACAAGCGCGTCACCGGGGCAGCCGGGGAGGGATCGGTCGCTGTTGGCTCCGTCCATAGGTACCTCGCTGGACTCGACTCGCGTGGCGGGCGTCCTCCGGTACGGACCGATAGGACGCCGCCCGATGCTCCCGGCGGTCGGTTCCCTCAATCAGCAGGACGCCCCCATGCGTCGTCCCGGGCACGGGAGCGTCGAACCGGTTGCCGCGGTGGTCACTTGGGCAGCGGCTGGTTGGTTCGGACTGAGGACACGACATCGAGGATGGCCTGGGTTGTGGCCTTGGCGTACCGCTCGTCCGTGATGAGCGCGATATGTCTGGCGCCCGTCACGACGCGGTGCGAGCTGTCGGTCGACAAGGTGGCCAGCTTGTTCTGAGCCGCGTCGTGGGTGGGATCGGTTTCGGCGCCGGCGGTCAGGACGACCAGCGGCTTGGCGCCGAAGCCGGTCAGCATGGCAGCCTCTGCTCCAGAGGCGTTGGCCTGGACGAACTCGTCGATCCAGCCGGAAGCGTAGGCGGCGGTCGCGGTCTTGGCGCGGATCTCGTCACGCGGCTGCGGCGGCAGGTCGCCATAGCCGAAGCTGCCGACCAGGCGCACCAGGCCGACGCGTGCAGCCGCGGCCGCGAGGGCTGCGACCCGGGAGGTGGCGGCGTCGTTGGAGCCGGGGTCGTACGCCCTGGCGTTGGCGGAGACTGCTTGGGTGGCGGGGTTGGTGGCGTCGATCAGCACCAGGCCGGCGACGTCGTCGGGGAAGCGGTCGGCGTGGGTGAGGACGTAGAGGCCGCCGAAGGAGTGACCGGCCAGGACGTAGGGCCCGGGGACGTGGGCGCGCTGGAGCAGGGTGTGCAGGTCGGTTGCGACCTGGGTGGCGTCCTGCGGGCTGTCTGTGGGGTCGCTCCAGCCGCGGCCCGGACGGTCGTAGACGCAGACCCGCGTGTGGGCGGCCACGGCGGGGGCTATCCGTGCCCAGACCGAGGAGAAGTCGCCTCCGCCGGGTTGCAGGACAACGGTGGGGCTGCCGGAGCCGGTGCAGTTCAGGTGGACGCGGTGTCCGTCGACGTCGACCAGCTGACCGGTCATCGGGTAGGCGGCGGCGTCCGCGTGTTCCCGGACGGTTTCGTAGCCGCCGCCGATGGCGGCCAGCGCCAGCACCGCCAGCACCGGGTAGAGCAGCCAGAACCGGGTTCTGCTGTGCAGCTGTCGACGCGCCTGGAGGTAGATCCAGATCACCAGTGCCAGCAGCACCGGGGGCCATACCCAGTTCAGTACCGGCCGCAAGGAGTCACCGAACGCGAGCAGAAGGACACCGCTGACGCCCATCACCAGCGCAGGTAGCGCCGCCCACCGCTGGGGTTGATCGGTGTAACGCGTCGAGAGGACCGCCAACATCGCCCATCCCACCGCGAATCCGCACAGAGCTGCACCGGTCACATGGTTCTCGTCCGGCGAGACGAACGGGGCGAGGACAAGGAGCACGGCGGCGAAGAGCCCCGTGGCCAGTGACCCGGCCACGATCCGGCCGATATGGCCCTGCCGTGCGCGACCTGGACCATCGTCCGCACGGACCCGTCCGGGTGCGGTAGGTGTGGTGGCCATGGCGCCTCCTACCGAAGGTGGCGCAGCGCGAGCACCGCCGACTGCGGTGAGCACGTTCCGTCATCTTCGACGGTACGTCCGCGGCTGTCGCCTTGAACCTGACATGGCAAGATCCCAGGGCGACGCAGCGAAGGGCGTCTGAACTGCGCAGAGGAGCCACGATTGCCCGGAGAGCGGCAGATAAGTGCGTTGCTTCTGGGTGGTCGTGTGCGGCGGCGGGAGCTCGGCTCACGGTGGAGGTCGCGACGGTCACGCATTCCACGACAGCTCAAGCACCGACCACTACGGCTTGACGACCTCGCGGAGGGTTTCCATGGCTCGCCCCACGGCGTCGCGAGCGGCTTCGATCCGGGCCGCGCTCGAGGGTGCTGCGTGCATCAGTGCGCGGTCGAGTTCGAGCGCGGCCGCGAATAGGTCCTGGAGCACCTCGGAGTGGACCGCCTCAAGGATGCGCTCACGCTCCTCGAGGCGGGCAAGGCGCTCGCTGCGTCGGATGTTGCAGACGTGGCCCTGCGACCCGGGCTGGGTGTAGAGGTCGGTCACGGCCACCTCCACCCAAGACCAGGCGCCGTCGGTGCGGACCCGGAGCTCGCCGACCCGCTCCGCCCGGGGCGGGTCGGCGGCCAGCAGCTCCTCTAACGTTTGGTGGTCCTCGGGGTGGATGCGGTCCGTGATGGGTGTGCCTACGACCTCGTCGACTGGCCAGCCGAAGAGGTTCGCGACCGCTGGGCTGGCGTAACTGACGAGATGGTGCTCATCGACCAGGACAGCGGCGTCGCTGGAGCGTTCCATCAGGTGCCGGACGGCGTCGCCGAGGTTGAGGGAGGCGCCGACGATGCCGATCAGCTCCCCGCCGCGGTACACGCCAGTGTCGGTGACCAGCGCGTGCAGCACCTCGCCGCTGCGGCGCCGAACCGGGAATCCACCGGACCATGGACGGCCTTCTCGCAGAGCAACCATGATCTCCGCCGCCGCCTGCTGGGAGACCTCCGGCACCGTCACCTCCGTGATGTCACGCCCCACGGCCTCCGCGGCGGGCCAGCCGTACAGCTGCTCGGCGGCGTCGTTCCAGGACAGCACCGTCCCCCGCGTGTCCGTCGCGATCACGGCGTGCCCGAGGGCATGCAGCAACTCGTCGGCAGACGGGCGCAGGGGGAGGGCCTCGGTGTCCATGAATCCAGCCTGCGCCCCATGCCTCACGTGGTCACGGGGCGAAAGACCCGGGACTGCTCACTGGCCGGCCCTCTGTGCCGCTATCCGCTCCAGTCACATCCGCAGGAGGCCCACAGCCGTCTGGGTCACACACGATGCGCCGTCACAAAACCAGAGGCGTGGACGCGGCCGACGTCCCCTGCCCGAAGGCCGTGCGCCTCTTGCAGAGTTTCTTGGGCGACGCGTAGCAGTCGGGCGGAAAGTCGGTGTCGCCGATCTCCTGTCGACATGGCGGGGGCCGCGACCGCCCTGGTGTCAGGCGGACGCAGTCGGTTGCGTTGGCAGGGAGAGGAACGCCTGGACGGCATCCTGGGTCTCGTCGGCGCGCCCGAGCTGGAGGTGTCCGCCACTGTCGTGGGCGAGCAGCCGGGCGTCCGGGATGCGTGCGGCCGCGGCCTCGGCGGGCCCGAACGATGCGAGGGTGTCGTCGCGGGAGTGGATGATGAGGGTGGGCACGGTGATGGTCTCGAGAGGGTAGGTGTCGACGTCGGGGTTGCCTATGTAGGCGTCGAAGATGATCCCGGTCGAGCGGTCTCGCACCGGGAAGATGCTGTCGATGACCAGCAGCCCGAACCTGCAGCCAGCACGCTTCACAGCACGGCCGACCTGACCCGCGCGGCAAAGGCGCTGTCCCGAGCCCAAGGGCATCGGGAAGCAGCCTGTCCCAGAGCCCGAGCGCCAGCACCGTGGTCACGTCGACCCACACCGCACCCGGGGTCCAGTACGACGGCCCGGTGCGCGACCTTCCCGTCAAGTCGCCGGCGCTCGGCGTCCTGACGACATGCCCGCTACGGCCGCCCAGCCAGCGGGTTGCTCGTGCGCCCAAAGCAGTCGCCGCGAGACGCCACCAGCGGGCCGCCTCGCGCGGCCCTCTGTCGTGCCGGTGACGGATTCGTCACAGGTCCAACTACTTAGTCGGATCATCGCGACCTGCGCACATCCCGGTGGGGGAGAGGATCCCGCTACGAGCCGGCGGCCCGTTCCAGGAGGGTGTGAACCTGCGCCGCACGGTAACGTCGGTGCCCACCCGGGGCGGAGACCGCCTCGAGGCGCCCTGCCTGGGCCCAGCGGGTGACGGTCTTCGCGTCGACTCGAAAAAGCGCGGCCACCTGAGCGGGCGTGAGCAGCATCTCCGTGGGCGAGACCACCGATGTCGTCGTTGATGTCGTCATTGTGGACTCCCATGCAACTTAGTCCCCGACTACCCGCTGGCCAGCGGGCCTTGGGGTAGGGCCACGGTAGAGCGCCCTGATCTGGCGCGAGCCGGATTGCACCTTTTCCGCCGAGCCTGCTCCCGCCTCTCGCAGGGCACGCGCCGACCGTCAGCCCCCGTCGTCAGCGCGAACAACGCGGGGTCGCAGGCGGGCGAGCTGGCACCAGGCCGATACCGTCTCCGGTCCGTGTCCGCAGCACATAGCGACCTCTTGGAGTTGCTGGCGAAACCTGCAGTCCCGCAGCCCGCCGGACATATGCGGATACCGCCTGCCACGGACGACTGCTTACTGGGTCGTGCAGCGTGAGAGTGGCGCGGGGAGAGCGTGCAAGGGGTATGGACAGGAGGCCAGGGGGTCCGTCGTGATTGCCATGCCGTGGGGCGCAGCCACGGTGGAGTTGGACCACGCATATCGACAACTCAGGTTCGCTGAACGGGCACCGCCCACTTCGCACCGCCGGGAAGGAGCGCCATGAGCGCCGCCGTCACCAACACCTCCATCCGCCAGCTGAGGATCACTGACCGGTGCGACCGGTGCGGTTCGCGGGCCTACGCGCAGACGCGGAGCCCCGAGGGCCTCAAACTGCTGTGGTGCGGGCACCACTTCAAGTTCCACGAGCCCGCCCTGACCGAGAAGGCTCACGTCGTCGAGGCCGACGAGCGCGAGCTCATCAACCCGATGCCCAGCCTGCCGAGCCCGTCCGCGAACTGAGCCCGGCGACAACCCGTCCCGCAGGGTAGCCCTTTCCGGAAGCCGGCCTGCGCGGTCGGGTCTATCGCTCGGATCGCGGCATGAGCATGCGACGGGATCGGGACGCGACTGAGCGCCAGCTCGCCCGGACCGCCGTCCCGCTCACACCCGTTCGACGCGGTCGGCCTGTGGTCCTCGATCGCTCTGTCGCACCTGGTACCGAACCCGATCGCCTTGGTGCAGCGCCTCGGCGCCTCTAAGAACCGACACGTGCACGAACAGGTCCGCGCCTCCCGCGTCCGGGGCGATGAAGCCGAACCCCCGCTCCGCGTCGTAGCGCGCGACCACTCCCTCACCACCTCGCGCCGGGACGTCGGATGCCTCCCGGTGTCCCGAACGGGCGCGGGTCGCCGACCTCGCGGGTGCGCCCCGCGGTGTCGAGCTGCGTGCGAGGCGCACGTCGCGAGCCTGCGGGCCCTTCTCGCTCACGACGATGTTGTACATCACCCGGTCCCCCTCGCCCAGCTCGGGGAGCCCGTCGGCCAGCGCCCGGACGTGGACGAAGACATCGGGGCCACCCGACTCGGGGGTGATGAACCCGAAGCCCTTGTCCCCGTCGTACCAGGACACGGTGCCGTCCGCCCCGTCGGACGCCACGGCCTGCTGGGCGGCCTGGGCTCCCAAGGGCAGCAGATGGTCAGCCTGCGGTCCCTTCTCCCCGTCGACGACGAGGAACGCCACCCGCTGCCCCTCCGAGACCACGCCGCCCGCCACGATGGCCGAACTGTGCACGAAGATCTCGGCACCACCGCCATCGGGCGTGATGAAGCCGTACCCCTTGGCAGGCTCGTACCAGGCGACGGTGCCGAGCACGCCCAGCGGTGTATCGGCGGCCTGGTCGGCCGTGACCCGGACGCGGCGTGCCTGCGGGCCGCGGTCCCCCTCGCCGATCTCGAACTCAACCACCTGCCCCTCCCGGAGCAGCTTCATCGCGTCGTCGCTGACGATCTCGGACGCATGCACGTACAGGTCCTCTGCCTCCTGCCCGAGGGCGATGAAGCCGAACCCCCGGTCGGCATCGAACCAGCGGACGGTTCCCTCGGTCACGGCTGACTCCTTGTCGAAACTACGGTCGGTGTTCCCCCTAGTGTCCCCGACGGGACTGCGACAAGCGCCCACCGCCAGACAGTGCTCGCACTGCCGAGGCAAGGCCCGACGACGACGTCCACGGCACCCGGCGCCGCACCGACAGCGGCATGTCCGGTCCCCCCCGCTCGGGCCTGTGCGTGGCTGCTTGTCGGCCCACGCTCAGGTCGCGAAACTCGGCGTCATGGGCAAGTACAGGTGGCGGACTGAGGTCAGACGCAAGTTGCCTTGGTTCCTGATCGACCTGGGTATAACAGCCAAGGGGCGCCGGGACTGCGGTTGTCACGAGTGGTACCGGGAGTACGACGACATCTGGCGCTGCTACCACTGCCAACCTGGCGAATACGTCGGAGAGGACCCCTACGTCGGCGACGTACCTCGCGACCTCGGGTAGTCGCCCAAGGGCCCTGAAGAAAGGTCGATCGCCCGCGTCGCGGCAGTTGAGCGCGATCGTGTCCCGCGTCTGACACTGTGACGGCATGTCCTTCGACAATCTTCTTTCAGGGGTTCACCGCGGGTGAGTCTTCCGAGCATGGCGGCCTCGAGATGCTCCGGATCCTCGCGCCCCACGTCATCGAGGCAGATGGCTCGTTCCTTCGCGTGAGATTCGGCGATGGTGAGGCTGACGTCTACCTGAACGATGACGGGATGATGGCCAACCACGTCTCCGACAGGGGCCCTTGGGAGTTGCTCGTTGAGGGAGCCAAGGCCGCCAACTGGGTGATCATGCCGATGGGCTGTCCGACATGCCTGACGCATCCTGGGCAGCGAGAAGAACTGCCTGACGAGTTGGGCGATGACCTGGCGTTCGTCGATGGCGGCGCGGAACTCTTGCTAGTCATCGAGTCGCACCAACCGCGGCATGGTCGGACGTTGTCGAAGTCGCTGGCCGCGGGCGCTTCCTGTCGGCGACCACAGCTATCGCGACGTGGCCCGCACATCCCGAGTCGGGGGGCTGCCGCTGGTCGCGTGCTGCGCGCGACCGGGACGCCATACGCCACGTGCCCACCGCCGGGCAGAACGCCAGCCCGGACAGAAGTGACGTCCCGCGCGTGTCCCGCTTCACGAAGCTAAGGCAGCCGGCCGGGTCCATGCACGAGTGGGACGCTGGTCTAGCTCGAGCGTCGCGGCCTGTTGTGCTGTAGGACGGTCCCGCCCTACAGCACAACGTCGGCGCCCGCTGGCTGCGCATCCGTGACGGCGAGCCGGCCGCGACCTCGCGGACCCCTTGCTGCCCCGGGGGATGTGCTCGGGCCGCTACTGCGTCCATCCTTGGAGGAGGAGGGTGTATGCGCGGGATCGACGCGGACTTCGCCGGCTACGTGCGGGCACGGCAGCTGGGGCTGCTCCGCGGCGCCTGGCTCGAGACCGGCGACGTCCGTCGCGCCGAGCAGCTCGTGCTGGGCGTGCTCACGAGCCTCGCCGGCCGCTGGCGGCACCTCCCCGACGCGTCGCCTGAGGCGTTCGTACGCGCCCGCGTCCACCGGGACGCAGTGGCCGCGGCCGCGGGTATCGGCCCCGCCGACCGGCGCTCGCTCGGCGCTCCTCCGCTCGCCCTGCTCCCGCCACGGGAGCGCGCCGTGCTGGTGTTGCGCTTCGGGGAGGGCCGGTCGGTGGACGAGACCGCCGAGGCGTTGGGGATTGCCCGGCACCGGGCCCGGGAGGCGGAGCGGGGCGGCCGGCACGCGCTGGCTCGGTCGGACGGTGCGGCGCCGACCGGGCCGGAGATCCGAGCGCTGCTGGAGGAGGCCAGCGCGGGCGTTCTGGAGGTCGACCTCGCGGAACGCGCTTGGCAGCAGGCGCTGCTTCAGCGGTCGGCGACGCGGCGCCGCGGGCTTTCGGGGCTCGTCATCGCGGCCCTCTGGGCGGCAGGCGTGTGGGCCGGGGGTGGAGGACAAGGGATCCTCCGCACCGCCGGGGCGAACGGGTTCCCCGGGGTGACCCGGCTCGCACTCCCCACGACGGCCGACCCAACGCCAGTGCCGCAGGCGGCCGAGGCGGTCTGGCACACGAGCGCGGACGGCCCGAAGTACGTCGTCGCGCCCGAGGCCGGCACGGAGGCGAGCCAGCCGCTGCTCGCGACCGGCCTGACGCCCATCATCGACCCCAACCGTCCCCACGAGCTCGCGAGCAGCCACCGACCCAGCGGGCTGAAGGCGCTCGGTGACGCGATCTACCTCGAGGAACGCTCCCCGGGTCAGTGGACCCCCGTGGTCGTATGGGGTGACGGCCGGCTCTTCACCCTCGACACCGTTGCCCTCGCCGGCCTGCGGACCGGGCCCGGCATCGGCGGCCCGCCCCTGGACGTGTGGGCGTTCTCCGGTGACAAGACGAGCCTCGCGTTCCCCCAGCCGGGGAGGGTCGTCGTGGTCGACGTCGGCACCCGTACGGCGCACGACGTCGCGATCCCGTCGCCCGACCTGCAGTGGGCCGGGTGGCTGGGCGGCTACGTCCGGGCCGGTTCGGCAACTGGCACATGGTCGCCGGGACTGTCCCCACGGTGGCCCGCACCGGACCCACCTCGCAGCCCCGGCACGCGAGAGTTCCGGGTCGAGAACGGCCAGACCGTCCTGGACCAGCACTTGCCCGACCCGTCCGCACGGCCGGTCCCCGTTGACTGGCCGCACACGCGCCCGTTGGGTGAGACCGTCTCCGACGCCGCACAGTACGCGTCCGCCTTCGCGCTCGGCCCGGGCCAGGACCGCCACCTGCAGGCGGCCGCGCCGCGCACCGTCATCGTCGCCACCAACCGGATGGGCTACGAGCGGATGCTCGTGTTCGGCGAGGAGCAGCCCCGCGACCCTGACTGCTGCACGGTGCTGGGATGGACGGTCCGCGGTGAGGTGCTCTACCTCTCCGTCGCGCCAAGCGGCACCTGGATCATGGGCTGGAACCCCGAGAGCGGGATCGTCTCCCGCGTCTCCCGCTTCCTCACCTCGGCGACCGTGCCACCGGTCATCGCGCTCGGGGCGCGCTTCACCGTCGGCTAGGAGGAGGCTCAGGAACCGCTCGGGACGACCGAGAGCAGGCCGCCCCATTCGAAGAGATGCCGGTCAGCGGCATGATCGGACGTCGCTGTGCCGGCGCCAGTTTGCTGGTGCGCCGCCAGCGTCGCGGAACTGCCCCAACGGAGTTGCCACCCGCGCGGAAGACGTTCCCAACGAGGCGCCAGACGGCGCCGCCTACTCTCCGTCCAGGAGTCCGTGAATCGTTGCGTCCTCTGCGGCGATCTGGCCTCGCGTCCCGGGCGGATCGGTGACCCCGTAGCGGATGTCTCCGCGTCTGGGTGCCCCGCCCAAGGTGAGCCACCCGAGTTCAACCCCGTTAGGCAAGACGCCGCCGCCGGCTGCCTTTTGGCGGCGTGCGTCCTCAGGCCCCAGCCCCGCCGAGCGCCAGACACGGGCCTCGTTGGGCAGGACGTCGACGTCTCTCCATCCGCGGGCCTCGTGAGCGGAGAAGCCCGCCTCCACCCAGCGGATCTCCTCATCCGCGTCGATGCCGGCCGCGGCGAAGGCCGTCGCTTCATCTGGGGTTAGGGACCGATCAGCCAACAGCAGCTCCCGAACCCGCTCTGAGGGGTAGCCCCTCGCGCGCCACCGGGCAGCCGCGCTGCGCTCGACGAGCCCGTACAGCAGGCTCACGTCCTTGATCGTGAACCCGTCGGCCAGCCACGGAGCCGCCTGGCTCGGCACGATCTCTCGTAGGCACATGGCAAGGTCCGGCCGTGGCTCCACGGGCACACCGAGGGCACGCCATCCGATGATCGCCGCGACGGCTTCGGCTGGCGTCGGGCGGATGACGATGCGGACCCAGGCCACGGCCTCGGCCTCGGTCAGCCCCGCGCCGCCGCCGTCAATGGGCGCCGTGAGCTTCGCCGTCTGGTCCGGGCTGAGGCCGGCAAGAGCCAGTTCGGAGAAGTGCGCCGGAAGCGTGCCCGCGAGACGCCAAGCCTTGGCGGCGTCGGCCTGCGGACCCGTCCAGAAGTCCCACACCTGCTGCTCGGACCAACGCAGCACCTCCCGTGCGGCTGCCACGAGAATGCTCGGTCGCTCCCACGGCTCACGTTCGTCGGGCCATCGACGGAGCACGGCGAAGAGCATCTCGGCTGTGAGGGAGGGCCACGGCGACCGCAGCAACCACAGCCGGCCGACAGGGCGGGGCGGCACACCCGCGGCGGCGGCGTCCTCGGCGACCTCGGCCTCCATGATCTGGAACTTGTCGGCGGGTAGCGGTTCGATCTAGGATCGCTCCCCACTGAATCCCACTCGCACGCGTGGATACCGATCGGGGAGCCAGCACCGGTGAGCCGGCGGCCACACGACCGGTAGCAGCCAGGTCTCGGGGTGCCCACCGACCATGGACCAGCCCTGCGCGGTCAGGGCCTGCACCTCGGGCAGGTCCGCAGTGCCCGGCAGCTTCCGGCCGGGTGGGAGTCGGAACGGCCGACCCTCGGCGACCAATGCCGTCAGTTCCGCAAGCTCGGGCGGAAGCGGTGGTAGAGGGTCGACGGCCGGCGGAGTGTCGGCTCCCCACGGGTCATCGCTCATGCCGCCCACTGTCGCACCGCTCGGATGTGCCGTGGGCGTCTCCACCTTGCGCTCTTGGGGTGAGGAGTTGCTGTTGGACCCGTCCATCCCGAGCTGGGACGGGTCCAGGGAGGCCCTTCGGGGCGTCCCCGGCCGCTCCGTACGCGGCAGTTGCGGATGGCTCGAGCCAGTGGAACTAGAGGTCTTCTGATCGGCTCCGCCACTGCCGGCGTACAGCGTCGACTTGAACTTCCAGCGTCATAGCGGACACATCTAGCTCCGAGTCGGTCTCAAGCGGCTCGGTCTGTTGGCGATGGAGCATCTCGAACTCGGCAGCAGTGAGATAAACCGGCCGGGTGCCTGCGCGCGCTTTTGCGGTCGAAGGGTCGCAGACCAGCCGGATGACCACCAACTCCGGCACCAGGTCTCGGTAGATGCTCAAAAGGTCTTGAGTGACGACATCGCTCAGGATCACGTTAATCCCCGAGTCGGTGAAGTTAGCTGCCAACGCAGCAGCGTTGCGAATCCCCAACAGGTGCTGGGCACGGCCCTCAACGCCTTTCCACGGTGCGACGCCGCCGCTCTTGATCATCTGGCGCACGTCATCCACATCGATGAACGCGCATGGCTCCGTCGCCTCAGCTAGGGCTCGCGCGGTCGTAGTTTTGCCGACCGCCGGGCCGCCTGTCAGGAGCAGTGGACGGAGTATGGTCACGGATCGGAGGCTACGGGGAGAGCTGCTTCTACGCTTGGAACCGCTCCAGCACCAAGCCTTCTGCCCGCGGCATGACCGGGCACTACCTGTCCTTCGTGGCCGGTTCGTGGAAGTACGTCACCCGCTTGCCCATCGCGTGGGCGTACGCAATCTCGCGCCGGGTGGACTCTCCGATGTAGCCATCGGGGTTCACGATTCGCACCTCATCTGCAAGGTCGATCCGTCGGAGGTGCAGCTCACCTAAGGCGTGGACGAGCTGCGGCTCTGGTGCCGACACCTCGGTGGCTTCCGGAGCAAGAACAATCGCCAGGTCGAGCGTCAAGCGCGTGCGCTCTTCCGTGAACTCCCGGCCGAAGCGTAGGGAACCGCAGAGACAGACGATCTTTGGGCGAGCAACTGGCACGTCGGTCATGGGCACCTTTCCAGAGCCAAGGATCGGCAGTGTGTCATGACGTCCAGTTGGGCAGGCTCGGTGACGCCTGGTCCTCCGCCTTCGGCACGATCGCTCGCCCAGCGGCATGAGCGTGCGACGTCAGCGGCCGGTTTCTCAAACGCGGGCAGGACCGGACCGCATCCGGCATAGTACGGCGCGTGGGACAGGACGGCGTCGAACAGAGGACAAGCGCAGACCGTCCTGAGGCCAAGGCGCTCGTACGCCCCAACTTCACGCAGCGCGCGAACAGGCGGTTCCC
>NZ_JBFRFG010000034.1:0-17581 GCF_052114705.1 Terrabacter sp. 2YAF2 | reverse complement strand
CAACGGCCCGACCGAGGCCATCAACGGCCGCCTCGAACACCTCCGCGGCTCAGCCCTGGGGTTCCGCAACCTCACCAACTACATCGCCCGATGCCTCCTAGAAGCAGGCGGATTCAGACGCCGACTACACCCTGAATTGTGATGAGCCAAATAACTCATCAGCGAGCACGCCTTGTCATGAAATAGGCAATGAAAAGCGTCGCATTCGGCGCGAGACAATGAGTTCTCTCAATTGGTTGACCGCAAAAGGCGTCCGTCGCCAGCTTTCTTCAGATACGTTCAGAGCCTGGCTCGACACAGGGGGGCGCTATGTAAAGGCTGCGGTGGCATCAGCGATGGGTTGTTGACTCGGCAGAATTCATGCTGAAAGCGCCAAATGTTGGCACGTTACTTGACTGTGTTTTGACGCACTGCGACCTTTCACGTGTTCGGGTGGACGGTCCCGCATCTGGAAGGAAATCTATGCACGCTAGAAGGTTGGTCATCGCGGCCGTTGCTGTGGCCGCGGGGATTGGTGGAGTAGCAGCTCCCGCTGATGCGGTGGGGACGACTTCGAACAATCTCAAGTCGGTGAGCGCTGTCGGCCACTTGGCGAGTGGCGGGATTGGAGTGGTCACCAGCGAGACAGTGATCTGCGACCCGGGGGATCAGTATTCGCACCCAACGCTCTCGGTGCAGGTCTCCGAGACAATCAACGGTGTTGTGTACTACGGGTACAACTATCGTGACGGTTCCAATGGCGGCTGGGTCTGCACCGGAAAGGCGCAGAGTCTGAACGTAACGGCGCTGCAACAGAATGGTCAGCCTGCCTTCCGTAAGGGCACGGCCAGGGTGCGCGCCGAGCTCTACGGCTATGACCGCAACGGAACCTGGTTCGACTACGTCTTGAGCAAGACCATCACCATCAAATGACGCTACTGGCTCAACCGGTGTCCGCGATCAAAGGGCGTGACCAGCCAGACACTGAGCATGCCCCGTTGAGGGCACCGGTTGAGCCAGTCGGACCGCCGGAGACAAGGCGCATAATTCTCGAGTGGAAGTTCGTTAGCCAGTCGCGGTTCCTCAGTAGTCCCGGAACTGGCTGAAGGCGCTGGCGGGGAAGGGCGGCAGCCCGGTCAACGCCGTCGTCGCGACGTCCTCGGCCGCCTTGAGCCGGGTCATCCCACCCGCGCGCAAGGCCACGACGGCGGGGTTCGTCGAGGTGTAGATCGTGTCCACCCGCCCGGTGATGCCAGCGGCTGGGCCCTCCAGCGGCTCGAGCCGCGAAAGGAGCACCGAACGGAGCCGGGCCACCTCAGCGGCGAGCCGGTAGTACGTGTACGACTCGGGGCGGGCCCGAGACAGCCGCGCCATCCACAGAGCGAGCTGGACCTTGACTCCGTCACGTTGGCGCGGTGCACCTCCGCGTACACGCGTCCCGAGAACCGGCTGTCCATAAGGAGCTCCCCGTTGAGCACCGCCTGCGCCTCCTCCGGATTGCGGGCGCCGTAGGCGCGGCCCACGGCGACCGTTGAGTCGCGCGGGTTGTCCCACGCGCTCCACCCGCGGTAGAGCCCGGACTGCCCAAGCGACGCCTCCGCCTGCGCGGTGAAGGGGAACCCGGGCACCAGCGACGTGAAGAGCGGGTCGACCCGGGTCCCGTTGGCGTCGACCATCTCGCCGCAGACCCGCGAGCTCATCAGGTGGGCGATCTCGTGCGCGGCCACCTGGCCTTCGGGTCCACGACCGTTGTACACGACGGTCGCGTCCCCGTCGGTGGCGCCCTTGACGACGTCCACCATGACCAGGCCCTTGTACTCCGTCGTCGACCCGGGCGCCGTCGTGGACCCGCCCTGGTCGGGCGCGTTGATCCCGACGAACGCGATGACGGACCCCCTCAGGTCACCCGGCGGAACAAGGGAGAGCTGCTGGAGCGAGCTGAGCATCGTCGCCCGCGCCACCCGGTTGTCCCCGACCCGCTTCTCCTGCACGGGCTTCGTCTCGTTCCACATGATGTCCTGGATGAGCCCGAGCTGCGGGTCAGGCGTGGCGGTCGGCCGCGTCACCGAGTACAGCGCCCGGGACCCGCTGGCCGCCAGCAGGTTGGCGGCGAACGCCTCGTACCGCGCCAGGGGCAGGGCCCGCGGACCGAGGGCGTCCTTCTCGAGCGTCACGTACTCGGCCACGGGCAGGCGCATGAAGGCGTGCTCGGACCTGAACTGGGTCAGGGCTGCCGCGGCCGTCTCGACGCGACCGGCCAGCTCCTCCACCGTCAGGTCGGTACGCTCCCGCTGCCCGAACAGGACCTTCCAGGCCGCCTCGACATCCTGGGCGCGCACTCTCGTCGAGCATCGGTCCCGAGCCAGCGGCAGCCCCTGGATGAGGGCCTCCACGTCGGCCGACGGGACGACCCGGACCGGTGAAAGGTCACGCGTGGCCACGGGGCCGGACGCAGACGGCGAGGGCGTTGAAGGCGTCGTTTCCGACACTGACGGGCGTGCGCCCGATGCTCCGGCCGACGTAGACGTCGGGCGGGTGAGCGCCCCGGCGGGCGGTGGGGTTGGAGCCCCGTCGCAGGCGGCGGCCACCGGCCCGGCTGCCAGAACGCACGCCAGGACCGCGGCCCGTGACGACCGGAACACGCGTGGCGGACCTGGAACACGGCGAAGCATGGACCGATCTTCTCGGCTTCGGCCCGACCGCTGTGCGCGAATTCGCGAGTTGCCTGTCGCAGCCCACCCGAACCCGCCCAGAACGGGACCGCGCGAGCCAACGCAAGCAGCCGCGACATCGACGTCCTTGCCTGGCAAAGTTCGGCTCCCGACCGTCCGGGTGCCCGCGCCCGCCGCCACTCACATAGGGATCCGCGTCAACTTGCTTCTGTCGGGTCCACGACTGGCCTGGCGCGGTGCAACCGCGCGGCGTGGCGGAGCACACCTGCCGCGGCTCAGGCGTCGGCGTCTACCTCAACGACGAACGGCGCGATTACCGTCACCTGGGTAGGTGTGGCTGAGCCCCACGCGAAGGGGCGCTCGAAATGTCTCGCGCGTCGGGTGTAGCAAGGGTGCCAGGGACCGACCAACAGCCCAGGACAGCGAGGTCGTCGACCCGGCCGTGAGCCCCTGGCCGTCGTGGTCCACGTCACCAGGGAACGCGAGCACCAGCGCGCTGGGAGAACCCACATCACCGGTGAACCCGATCGCGAGCATGTCCAGCGTCTGCTTGGCCTTGACCTTCCACCAGACTCGCTGACTCGTCAGGGTCGGGTAGGTGCTGCCGGCGTCCTTGATGACCAGGCCCTCGATGCCGCCAGCCGTGAGCGGTTGGAACCGCTCCCGGGCCAGCGCCGCGTCGTCGGTCTGCTGGCACAGCACGACGGGCGAGGCCATGCCGTCCAGGGCCTGCTCGAGCCGGACTCGACGCTCCCGCAACGGTAACCCTCGGAGGTCCTCGCCCCCGGCTGCGAGCACGTCGAAGACGAGCGCTTACGCCGCTGTCACCGTTCGGTGAACCCTGATCGAGCAGTTGCAGTACGAGCAGTTCTCCAGGGTCGACGCGACGTTCGCGGCCGATCACGTCACGGTGGACTGGAACGAGCAGGCGGCGAAGAAGGCCAAGTCCTACCTCGAGATGACCGCGTTCTCACGCGGCGGCCTGATCGACCAGCTGCGATACGAGGGTTTCACCAGCGATCAGGCTGGACACGGAGCCACTGCCGCAGGGCTCTGAGAGGCTGAACGCGTGACAATGGAAGTTCAGCGGCCGGTACGAGCCTCAATCAATGAGCTGTGCGACCTGTGGAAGGTGGCGGCCACGCGGGAAGGTGGAATCGCAATAGGTGGCGAAACTGAGTCCTATCGCCTTCGCGCCAATGGTGTTTCCTTTCACGATCTCGACTATGACGATTTGAGACAGGCCGCGGTTGGGCTCACGGGTATTTTGTTATTGCCGGGGTTGAGCACAATCATAGATCTGGACCATGTGCTGCTGTGGTCCTGGTGTGCTGAATTGCTGTTGGGCCGTTCCCAAGCCCCCTTCGCCTCGTCTGTCGATCCTGAAATTCGAGAACTCGCGGCGACCACGTTCCATACCGCGCTTGCCAATGTGACTGCCCCGAGCCATGAGGCCTTCGAAAGGGCTCGTCAAGCCTCGCGCCTCATCGAGCCGAATGCGCATGAGTACCTCGTCCGCGCTCACCGTACGTTGCCGTATCTCGCGTTCCCACCGTTGGAGGCAGTGGCAAGGAGTGCCTGTGCCGAGTATGTGACGTTGAACGGCAGAGTCATCAAGCCCTTTAAAAGTATGGCGAGAGGAGCTACACGATCGGCTCCCGCTGTAGCAATGTGGCCCATCTCTTGAGATTGCTTGTTGAAACAGTTGGATCGCCCGGCCTGAAGTCAGATTTGTGCGATGTGCTAAGGCACATCGGTGAATTAGTTGACATCGACGGTGATGATCAAATCGATGGTTACTCCGTACTTTTCGATTGGCGCAACTCATCGCTTCATGGAGAGGCGTCCTCGTCCACAATAGGCGGGACAGTCTTGACATTGGCCCTCCTTATTGCACTCGACAGCCTTCAAGACGAATACCCGGCGCATCGGGAGGCGGCTCTTGAGCGCGCTCGTCGGGAAGTCACCACCAGTGAACTCATGGGGGAGTGGCGTCCATCGCCATGGAGTTTCTACCCGCCCTTCCACGCTCCGGGCGGCCCGTAACCGGCGTAGCGGACGCCTTTACCGGGCGTTCGCTACGTGGCGCGGCGCGGTGTCAGTGTCGGGTCACAGTCTTGCTTGTCCCGCTGCGACCGTCCCCTTCGCTGAGGGTGTTGCGTCAGGCTGGGCCCCTCGGCCGGCGCAGGCGGCGCTATGCCCCCCGGAAGGAAGGGCCAGGGACCATCCCATGCGGTCCCGTGTCGTCGCCTTTCGCTCCCCGGGCGAGACTTGGAAGGCTTGCCTGGGGTGACGTTGGCGCCGGCCGACGAAGAATGACGGTCAGCTTGCCGCGAGCGCGATTTTCGCGACGGACTTCGGCGTCAGGAACCCGAACCAACTCGCACGTAAGCGCGCACGGCGATCCGCCTTACGAGAAGAACACCGACCCGTCGACCGCGACGGACACGTCCTGCCGCAGCACCGAAGAGTTGCGGTCGGCATCGACACCACCCGCCTTGACCGCGGTGTGCACGGCCGGGTCCTACACCGGCTCGGCGCGCTTGTTCACGTCGTTGACCCCTGCGCCGTGCTTGGCGCCACTCGGTGGGGTGACGTATCGATGAGCTCCCCGCGGTCGCGCTCATTCACCAGTGCCCTTCGTCGGGCGTCTCGGCGAGCTCCTTGAGGTTGCCCGTCGAAAGCACCCCGGCGTCGGCGACGACGACCATGTTGGACAGGCGAGCGACGGGTCTGGAACTGCCCCTCTTCCACGTTCCTCGCAGCTGTTAGAGGAGGGGTACCTTGGGCGGCTGCCATCCCGCCGCGCCAGGATCGAGGTTACCTACAGGCACAGCGCGGCTCGCACCTGCCACATCGTCGAGAAGGTGCCGGTCCTGAAGCGGGCGCGCATTACTGCGGCGTCGGGGTTTCCCGCCGAGATTTGGCTCTGCTCCACGTATGAGCGCATAGCGGGTGACGACGTAACCGTGCGACTCGACGAGGGCGTCGAAACGACCGAGAGCCTCTACGAGCTGGCTGTTAGCGCAAACAACGTCCACTGGCTCTGACGCACGCGGCCGAAGGCGGCACGGTCGGACGAGCACCCTCAGCGCGGCAATCCGTGCGTCCATGGGACCTTGGCCATCATAAGACGCGGGCGTTGAGGAGCTCTCCCTGCGGGTTGCGCGGTCCAGCGCACACGCTAGCGCGAGGGCTCCTGGCTCTCGGCTGGGGTCGCTGGGGAGAGGCGGGCGGTGGCTGTAGGGCGGGAGGCGGTGTCCACGGCCACCTTGACCCGGGTGAGCAGGACCACGGCGGAGGACATGACGCCGAGGCAGACCACGGATAGCAGCATCGGGACAACGCCGTGGCGCAACTGCTCGTCGAAGATCGCGACGCCGAGAGCGACGCTGACGAGCGGGTCGGTCGTCGCCGTCGCTGGCAGGCTGGACGTCAGCGGACCCGCTTGGAAGGCCATCTGGGCGAGGAATACCCCGAGGGCCCCGGATGCGAGGAGCGCATAGAGCGGCCAGCTGCCCAGCAGGGCCCCGGGCCCGTGTGAGAAGGCCCCGGCGCACGTCTTCATCAGGGCGGCCGTCCCGGCATAGATCGTGCCGACGGCGACGCCGAGCAGGCCCGCGGCCCGCTTGGAGGCGACCGTGCGGCGCATCGCCCGCCGCGCGGTCAGAACGCAACCGACGACCACACCGACGGACGCCGCCGCTGCCATCACCGCCGGCAGCCGGTCGGCCGCGCCGGCGGCAGCAGTCACCGCGCCGGAGGCAAGGAGGAATCCCGCGACGGAGACCACCAGCACACCGCCGAGGAGGAGCTCGCGCCGACTGATCCTCGTACCGGCGATGCGGTGTCCGAGGATGAGCGCGAAGAGCACGGCGATGACCATGGCCGGCTGGACGACGCTGAGGGCGCCCAGGTGCAAGGCTGCCACCTGCAGCGCGAGTCCCCCCACGTCGGCGAGGATCCCGAGCAGCCACAGTGGATGCCGGACGGTCTCGACGGCGAAGTCGCGCAGGTCCGCCGCCCGGAAGTGCTGCACGTGTGGCACCTGTCCCGCGCTGCGGTGCTTGAGCGCCGTCGCCAGCGAGAAGAATGCGGCCGACCCGAAGGACAGGGCGAGGATGCCGGGAAGACTCACCGCCCGGCCCCCTGGGAGGCGGCTGGGGCCGGCCGCTCGAGCGCCCTGCGCCCGGCGCCCGCACCCGCCGTGTGCTGAAGGGTGACGGCCGACTCGTAGGCCGTCTCGGTGGCTTGTAGGACGCGGCCCCACGTCACGAGGCAGTCGCTCGTGCGGTTGTGCTCGGCGATGCGCCGCCGCAGCCCGGGCTCCCGGGCGAGGCGGACGATGGCGGCGACCATCTCGTCGTCGGACCCGCAGAGCAGGCCCTCCCGCCCGTGCCGGACAAACTCGCGCACCCCGCCGCTCGACTTCGCGACGACGGGCACTCCGGTGCATCGGGCCTCGAGGGCGGCGATGCCGAAGGACTCGAGGTCGGCCGGCGCGAGGAAGACATGGGCCGTGGCGAGGAGGCGGTGCACCTCGTCGCGTTCGAGGCGCCCCAGCAGCATGACAGTGGCGGCCGTGCCGGTCGTGGCGGTGCGCCGGAGGTGGCTCTCCATCGCCGTCAGCCTGGGACCGTCTCCGGCGACGAGCAGCCGTAGCCGGGTCGGGTCGCCCAGGCGGTCGAGCGCCTGCTGCGCCCGGTGCACGATGCGCAGCAGGGCGAGGGGACGCTTGCGGCGGGCCAGGCGCATGACGGACGCGAGCACGAGCTCGCCGGACGGCTCGGGCGGTGCCGGTGATCGCCACCGGTCCTGGTCGATCCCGTTGGAGAGGATGCGGATCGGACGGTCCGGCGGGAGGTGGCGGCGCACGGTGTCAGCGGCAGCGCCGCTCACCGCGCTCCAGACGATGGGCAGCGAGGACCAGCCGCCGAGTGCATCCATCGCCGTCATGATGGGCGCCACGCCGGCCCACATCGAGTGCACGGTCACGGTCGTCGCGGTCCCGCGCCGGGCCGCGTCTCGGGCGAGGAAGAAGGCCAGCGGCGAGGCGACTCCAAGGTGGGCGTGCACGACGTCGACGTCGAGCTCACGCAGCGTGCGCAGGCCCTCACGCACCGCCAGCGGGTGCAGCGCACGCGGCCGCGCCAGCGTGTCGGTGACCCGGTGCACGCGGCGGTTCCCCGCGCTTGCCCGGGCCGGGGTGCTCGTGACGACGTGCACCTCGTGCCCCAGGGACCGCTGCAGCTCCGCCAGCTCAGCGACGTGCGTCTCTATCCCGCCGAGCCGCGGGAGGTAGAAGTCGCTGACGTGGGCGATTCTCATCGCGGATCGGGTTTCCGAGAGCCGGCGCGGAGCACGGGGAGGGGGTGCGAGGACATAGTGGGACAGCGTAAGCCGTGGGAGAGGGTAGGCCGCCGAGCGTTCCTGTAAGCAGCGCCGCCTGAGGCATCCACATCGTGAATGTCTTCCTTTGGCTGCCCGGGGCAGCATCCGGGCGTGGGTCAGACGGAGCTGGAGGTGGCCTGTGCAGCTGCCCGTGCGCGCATCGCGGCTCGCGCGAGCATGGTGCCGATCGCGGCGGCGGCCAACCCGAAGATGAGGCCAGCGAGGATGTCGGGGACGTGGTGCACGTGGGCGGCCACGCGCGACATGCCGACGACGACGGCCAACAGCAGCAGAAGGGCACCGATGCGTCGTCGATAGGCCAGCACCAGGCCGGCCACAGCCGCGGCCGCCGCGGTGTGGTCGGACGGGAACCCGTTGTCGGCGGCATGGCCGATGGCCGGAGCTACCCCGTCGACCACGAAGGGCCGAGGATCGGTCCAGATCATGCTGCCGACCGCGATCAGCGCCCCCACCACGGCCAGCGCCGCTACACCTGCCACCACTAGCTCGACCTTGCGCGGACGGTCGAGCGTGAACCACGCCCCTGCCGCGATCAGCAGCATCAGGAAGAGTGTGTAGGTGGCAAGGATGGCTACGAGCGTCACCCACCCATGATGCCCGTTCTGTCCTGTGTGCCCGCTGAGAGGCGCTGCCGGCCCTTGGTTGCCCTGTGGCGGCGGGGACCTGTCCCGCCCGGCATGCTGCCGGTCCCGACGATGAGTGAGTCAGTGCGTCGCGGGCCGGGCGCGGTCTGGCATCGCACGGTTGCTCGGGAATCGCACCGGCGCCCGGATTCCAGGCGCGGGAAGAATTGGGCTGGGGGACGGTCGCCGACGAGCCAGGCGACAAGCCAGACGGGTTACGGTTGGCCCCGTGATGAGCGCACTTGCCCCGATGGTGGCACCGGCCCTCGGCCCGAGTTGGCTGGACCCCAACTACCTCTTCGCGACCTACGGGGCGGCGTTCTTCGCGCTTTCGCTCGTGTTCGTCTTCATCGAGTGCGGGCTGCTGTTCCCGTTCCTGCCCGGCGACTCCCTGCTCTTCGCGATCGGCCTGTTCATCGCCGCCGGTAAGCCACACCTGCCGTCCTTGGTCGTGGCCCTGCCCGCCCTCATCGTGGCTGCGTTCCTCGGCAACGTCGTCGGCTACGGCCTGGGCCGGGTGATCGGCGTGCCCTTGCACGAGCGCGACGGGCGGATCGTCAAACGCCGCTACCTCGACGAGTCCCGCGCGTTCTTCGACAGGCACGGCAGCAAGGCGCTCGTGATCGGCCGGTTCGTTCCACTGGTGCGGACGTTCATCACGCTCGTGGCCGGGGCGAGCCGGATGCCGCGCCGGCACTTCTTCGTCTGGAGCGGGATCGGTGCGCTTCTGTGGGTGCCGGTCATCACCCTGCTCGGCTACTCCCTGGGGTCAGCGCTCCCTGCGGTCGGGAAGAACCTGGATGTCGCCATCGTCGTCATCGTCGTCCTCTCCTTGGTGCCCGTCGCCATTCAGTGGTGGCGACACCGTAGGGCCGTGGGCGAATCACTCTGAGCCCTATCGAGGCTCGCTAGCCCCTCATCCGGAGTACCGCCTCGCGCCTGACATGTCAGGGAACGTGGAACGGTGGTTGGCGGCATCCCGGTCGTTATCGTTCCCGAGCCCGCTACCGGACGGGCCCGCGCCATCCTCGCCAGGCCACCCCGGACCCGGCTGGCCCGGGTCCCGGAGCATGGAGTGGACGCCGCGCCGCAGCCACCGCTTGTGCGGAAGCCCTGGCGACAGCGGTGTGCGCTCCTGGAGCCACCAGTCCCGCCGACCCAGCACACGCGGCGCGGGGAGTCGTACGTGTTCCGCGCCGACGTAGGGATATGGCAGCAGATCTGCTTGGTGACGTGCCTCGAACAGAGAAGGCTCTCGAGTCCACCCTCAGGAGGCAGGCCCCCGCCAACGTCGCCGCGTCAAAGCACCCAGCAGCGTAGCGGAGTCCGGAGTGGCATCCACCACGCCTCAAGCGTTTTTCGCCATTCGCCCCGACGACGCACGACATGATTCTCCGCCCTCCATCCCCCCCGGCAGCACACTTGAGCGCCGCGCCGTTAACGCTGAGTCAGCGATGGCGAGCACTGGAATTTCCGCGTCCCGGACAGTCCCCGGGCAGCGGCAGAAGAGAAACCTCAACATGTGCCGGGCAAGACGCTCCGGGGTCTCACGGACGCCCCCTGCCGTGTAACAACGACCAATCCGCCCGACTTCTATGTTCACGTTCTATGTTCACGCGGGACCCTGGTCCGCGTGTGGACGTCGCCGTGGCTTGTCTGCCGGCCTTTGCTCGAAGCCCTGTCGTCACGGCGGGTGTGGCTGTGCCGACCCGCGCTCGAGCCTGTGCGACCGCCGTGGGATGTTCTTCCCCCGCTGACGACCGGACACCGATCTGCGCTCGACCACCGCCAAGGTTGCTGGCTGACACCGTTGTTGGCTTCGGCAGCGAAGACCTCCGATAGACCCGTAGAACAGCCGCTGCCGCGGCCGATGCGCCAAACCCGGCAGCGCGGGTGGCCCCCCACCCGCTTGGGTCATCCCCACGATGTGGCAGTAGACGGCTCGCCACGCGGGGTCACATCAGGACCGCTGTCGGGGCTGGTCCTTGGGGTGACGCCAACCAAGCTACGGCGCCCGGAGACCGGGCGCCTATGTGCATCGTGATAGCGCGGGCCGAGTCGGTTTCACAGCGCACTCGTATGTCCACGACAGCGGCGACGTAGGCATCTGCCCGAGGGTCAAGACATACCAAGCAGGATGCTTGGTTCCATTTGACCCAAGGAGAACGAGATGGAACTCAACTCACGACTGGCGAAGGTCGGCTACGTCGCTGCCGGCTTGGTCGCCGGCGCTGTACTGGCCACCACGGTCGGTGCCCAGGCCGCCACCATCTTGCCGGGCGGGTCAACCACCGCCTCGAGCTCCGCGACGGCTGACCCGCACCCCGGGGACAACGGCGCTGACGGCGTTCCGGAGGCCAACGAGGTACATGGCGGACACGGCGACCACGGCGGCGCCCTCGACCTGAGCGGCACCGTCACCGCCGTGACCAGCTCCAGCGTCACGATCAAGACCTCGACCGGCACGACCACGTACGCGGTCACCAGCGCCAGCGACATCGACAAGAACGGAGAGGCCACCGTGGCCGCCCTCGCGGTCGGGGACCAGGTCACCTTCAGCGTCGACAGCACCAACGCCAAGCAGATCGACAAGCTGCACGCGGGCGATGAGTCCAGGGACATGCCCACCGGACTGACCACCACTGGACCCTCGCCGGTCACCGGCTGACCGCGGGCCGACCCCGAGGAGGGGCGACGCCTACGGTGCGAGGCCCCTCCTCAAGGGCACCCGACCTGCGACATTTCCGGACGTTGAGGTGCCGAAGAGTCCGCCGCCCTTGACTGACTTCCGAGAGGTGGAGCCCCCAGCGAAGAAATTGCAGACGTTCTCCTCGCCGGCGGCCCCGACTGGCCCTCGCGGCTCGTGTCTGGCCAGTTGATGAGGTTCGCGACGCACCTGCGTCAACGTCGGGCCGGAGGCCGTGACCAGGAACTGCTGCGGATCGAGCGGTCTCGCGTGCGGAAGGCCTAGCTGTTTGCGCCGCCCGGGGTCACGAAGGAAGCGCATTGCGGGATTGGTGGCTGGAACCCGTCGCCCATCAGGACGACGGACCGGACACAGGGGCCGCGCAGCTCAGGAAGTAGGCCCGTCCTGCGCCGGCAGGCAGCGGCCTCGCTACCTGCCGGTCACCCGCTCACACCTGCGGTCGAGGCAGCGGGGAGTCCGAGAGGTCGTGCGGGCATCGCGGGCGGTGGGGCGGTCAGCGCAGCACGTCGACCAGTTGCAGGCTCTCGGTGCCGCCCTTGACCGTCAGCTCCCTGACGACCCCGACGCCGCGCACGTAGTACTTGTTGTCCACGACGCCCGGCTCGAGGTCTGTCCGCTCTTCGGTGCGCAGGACGTCGCGGAAGGTGCCGTAGGGGACGGTGATCGACGCGGCCGTCGTGAGCGCGCGGTACCGGTCCTCGGCCTGACCCTTGTACCACTCCTGGCGGAACCAGCGACCGATCTGCGGCCGGCGCTGCTGGTACACCCCCGGCAGCGCGCCACCCACCCCAGCACGGAAAGACCCGGCCCGGTCGGTCACCCGGCCGTTGGCATCCAGGGCCGCGGTGTCTTCCCCGAAGTACCAGACGTTGCCGCAGCGGTCCTGGCTGTAGTAGTCGGTGGTCCGCTCCTCGAGGATCCCGTCCAGGAACAGACGGTCTTGGACCACTCGCGTTCTGACGCCGTCGATCTTCTTCGTCTGCCGGGAGACCGTGACGAAGTCCAGCGCCTGCTGGCCGTCCTTCGTCCCCGTGTAGATGTAGGTTGTGCCCGGCCGAAGCGGGAACCACGGGTTGGTGACGTCCGCGGAGAAGCGGGACGGCTCTATGGACGGACGATACGAGCGGCCCGGTCCGTAGGTCGGCAACGGGCACGATCGATGGGCGCTCGCCTGGCTTGCCGTCGGGATCGTCATGGTGGCTGCCACGAGCGTGGCAGCCCACACGGCTCGAGTGAAGTTGGTCATCCGCATGGGGAGCCTCCACGGTGGTTGGAAGATTCCCCTGACCGTTCGAAGCGACCTTCCACGCTACGCCTGCTCGCCTGACCGGTACACCCTGCTGGCCCCATGACAGGTGACTGTCCGACGCTGAAGACGACTACGGACCGGTGGTCCACCGTGGCTGACTTGGAACAAGGCCGGTACGAGACGGCGACCGGCAGCGTCGGCGCCAGGCCGGCGGGGGCGTCTTCGTGAAGGCCTGCGGAAGCGGTACAGCTCACACCTACGAGATGCCCTTCGTGATGGCTGGACCAGGACCTCAGACAAGCCCAATCCTGCTGCCACGCAAGGGCATTCTCATGTTCCGACGCGCTCACCACCAACCACCACCGGTGGATCGAGGCTTAGGGGCTTACTGGTCGATGCGGGCCGGGCTTCCCGGCGCTTGGTCGCCTTCGCCATCGGAATCCGTCACGGGCCGCCTCAGCGTCCTCCCAGCATGTACGGCGACGATCTTGGCATCCTGAGCAGGATCGAGGTGCAGATGCTGGGGAGGTCGGGCGGTACCGGCGCGCGTCGAGGCGTTCAGGTGAGGCGTCGGCGGCGCTTGGTCAGGCGCGTGATGGCGGCGCTCGTCGTCATGCTCGTCGTCATGGTCGGCGTGTCCTACGGACAGGCGTTGCTGGCGCCGGGTGACGCCCCCTGGACGGTGCGCACGGTCGAGTGGGTGCGTGACAACGGCGGGGCTGGCGTTGTCGATGCGGTGGAGAACTGGTGGTTCACCCGCAACCCCCCGCCCAACGCCGCCCCGGACTCGTCGGTCCTGCCCGACCTGCCGGCTCCTCAGACGGTCCAGCCGGGGGCAACCCCGAAGGCCACACTCGGCCGCAAGACTGCCAGCCCACCGATCGTCACGATCCCGAGCGGCATCAGGCCAGTCGCCCGTGAGGGCGCCTGGGTGCCGGGACGTCTCGACCGCCAGGGCCTGCCTGCGATGTTCACGACCTTCGTGCAGCCCGACTCGAGCCACGCGAGCGTGGTGGCCGCCATCGCCTGGATCCGTTCGTCGGACACGGTTGGGCACCTGGTCGCGGGCACTACCCAGCCCGGAGGTGACGGCTGGCCGGCCGGAGCGCGCATCCCCCCGGGCGATGTGTCGTCGCTGGTGGCCACGTTCAACTCAGGGTGGCGCTTCAATGACCTGCTCGGAGGCTTCTACGAGAACGGTCGCTACTCTCACCCGCTGCAGCAGGGGGCGGGCTCGGTCGTCATCGATCGGTCCGGGCGGGTGACCGTCGGCCAGTGGGGGCGGGACGTGTCGATGTCGCCGGCAGTCGTGGCGGTGCGCCAGAACCTTCACCTGATCGTCGACGCTGGTGCGCCGGCGCCGGGTATCGCCGATGCGAGCGGCCCGTGGGGCGTGCCGAAGAACCAGCGTCAGTTCACCTGGCGCTCGGGACTCGGTGTGGACGCGCGCGGCAACCTCATCTATGTCGCGGGCGACGGAATGACCCTGAAGATGTTGACCGCAGCCTTGGTCTCGGCGAAGGCTGTGCGTGCCGTCGAGCTGGACATGCACAGCCACATGGTCTTCTTCGCACGATGGCTGCCGACCCGGGCGAACGGCCCGGTGGCGCCGGCCAAGCTGCTGCCGACCATGCCGTCCGACGCGGACCGCTACCTGGCACCCGACCAGCGCGACTTCTTCTACGTCAGCCTGCGCTGATGGCGACGGTGAGCTCGACACGCGCCCCGTCGCTCGTCCTCGGCCTCGTTCAGCTGGGCCGTCCGAGGCAGTGGGCGAGGAACGGACTCGTCGCTGCCGTGCCGATCGCGGCCGGCACGATCCTGCAACCGACCGTGCTCGTGGCCACCGCGCAGGCTTTTCTCGCCTTCAGCCTGGCGGCCAGCGCGGCGTACTGCCTCAACGACGTGCTCGATGCACACGCCGACTCACGGCACCCGATCAAACGCAACCGACCGGTGGCCTCCGGACGTTTGAGCCGCCTGCAAGCAGTGGTGGCCGCCCTGGCCCTGGCCACGGCCGCTGTCGCGGTGAGCTGGCCCGGCTCGCTGCGGTGGGTCGTGGTGGGCTACTTGGCCCTCTCCACCGCCTACACGGTCTCCCTCAAGCACCAGCCGGTGCTCGAGCTCGCCCTCGTCTCGGGTGGGTTCCTGCTGCGTGCGATTGCCGGAGGGGCAGCCACTGGAACCCTCATCAGCCGGTGGTTCCTCATCGTCACTGGCTTCGCGTCGCTGTTCGTCGTCATCGGGAAGCGGCTGTCCGAGCTGGTGAGCGTGGGCCCGGGGGAGCGGACGCGAAGCACCCTGAGCGCTTACACCCCGAGCTACTTGCGCATGATGCTCAGCATCTGCGGTGGGGTCACGGTGACGGCATACTGCCTCTGGGCTTTCGGTTTGGGAACGGCACCCGACCGGGGTGTGTACGGGGGGGTGTCCGTGATCCCGCTGGTGCTGGCGATGATGCGGTACGCACTCGACGTGGACCTAGGTCGGGCGCAGGAGCCTGAGCAGGTCGTGCTCCACGATCACGTGCTGCAGGCCCTCGGGGTCATCTGGTTCGTGTGCTTCTGGATGGCGGCGATCACATGAACGCAGCGGACGGAAACGACTCGAACGGCACGGCGACGAAGGCGGGGACGCACCGCGCTGCCGTCGGGCGCGAGGAGCTCACCGGCTGGGGCCGCACGGCGCCCACGGTGGCGCGCGTCGCGGCGCCCTCGGTTGCCGACGACGTGGCCGCCCTGGTGGCGGAGAGCGGCTCACGGGGTGTCATCGCCCGCGGGTTGGGGCGCAGCTACGGTGACGCCGCTCAGAACGCGGGCGGCCTGGTGCTGCGCCTCGGGTCCCTCGACCGGATCAGTGCGTTGGACCCCGTCAGCGGCCTCGTCACCTGTGGCGCAGGTGTGAGCGTGGACCGGCTCATCCGCGAGGCCCTGCCCCGCGGGTGGTTCCTCCCAGTCACGCCCGGTACCCGGCAGGTGAGCCTAGGGGGCGCCCTGGCGACCGACGTGCATGGCAAGAATCACCATCGAGACGGCAGCATCTCGGCCCATGTCACCTCGCTCACCCTCGTAGACGGGCGCGGCGCGCTGCGCTCACTCACACCGTCCGACAAGCTGTTTTGGGCCGTGCCGGGTGGGATGGGACTGACCGGTGTGGTCGTGGACCTGACGCTGCGGCTCATTCGGGCAGCGTCCAGCTGGATGCAGGTCGACACGACCCGCACGACATCGCTGGACGAGACGATGGCTGTTCTCGAGGAGTCCGACCGCACCAGTCGGTACACGGTGGCGTGGATCGACGGCTTGGCCCGCGGCCCAGCCATGGGACGCGGTGTCGTGACCTCGGGCGACCATGCGACCGTCGAAGCCGCTGGGAACGCCGCCGGGCCTCCTGGACGCCGTGGCATGGTGGCGCCGCCCTGGTTCCCTGCCAGAGTCCTCAATCCGCGCACCGTGAGCGTGTTCAACGAGGCGTACTACCGCATGGCTCCGCGGACTCCGCGTCGCAGCCTGGAGAGTGTCGGATCGTTCTTCCATCCGCTGGACGTCGTCGAGGGCTGGAACCGCATATACGGCTCGCACGGTTTGGTGCAGTACCAGCTCGCGGTCGAGGACCCGGAGTGCGTGCGGCTCATCCTCAGTATGCTCTCGCGGCGCCGCGCGCCATCGTTCCTCTGCGTGCTGAAGCGCTTCGGACCGGCCGGGCGGGGACCGTTGTCCTTCCCTTCGAGCGGGTGGACTCTCACAGTGGACCTCCCGGTGAGCGACTCACTCGGCAGCCTGCTCGACGCCGTGGATGAACTAGTCCTCGCCGGCGGGGGGCGCGTCTACCTGGCGAAGGACTCGCGCCTGCGGCCCGAGTCGCTCATCCAGATGTACCCGCGCCTCGAGGAGTGGCGTTCGTTACGCGACGAGCTCGACCCTGAGCACATCTTCCAGTCCGACCTCGCACGGAGGCTGAACCTATGATCAACGCCCTCGGCGCACCGCAGTCGGTGCTCGTCCTAGGCGCGACGAGCGATATCGCCAAGGCGACGGTCGAACGGTTCGCGGACGCCGGCCGCCTGCAGCGGGTCATCCTCGCCGGACGGAGCAGCGAGGCGCTCGACGCCGAAGTCGAGCGGGTACGCCGCCTAGGCGTGCCAGAGGTGCAGACTCACGACTTCGAAGCCCGCGACCGCGCCGGGCACGAGCAGGTCGTAGCGGGCGCCTTCGCCGCCGGCGAGGTGGACGTGGTTCTCGTCTCCTTCGGGGTGTTGCCGGACGAGGCCCGGGTACGGGTGGACCCGCTTGCAGCCGCTGAGATCGTCGACATCAACTACACGGCCGTTGTCACCACGCTGCTGTCCTCAGCAAACCACCTCCGCGTCCAGGGCCACGGCGTCATCGTTGTGCTCTCGTCCGCGGCCGGGGTCCGGGGGCGGGCCTCGAACGCGCTCTACGGCTCGACGAAGGCGGGGGTCGACACGCTGGCGTGCGGGTTGGGTGACGCATTGCGCGGCACGGGCGTCTCGGTGGTCGTGATTCGGCCCGGCTTCGTTCGCACGCGCATGACCGCGGGTTTGCGCCCGCCGCCGCTCGCCGTCGAGCCCCGGGAGGTGGCCGACGCCATCGCCAAGAACCTTGTGGGCGGGTCCCGCACGGTATGGGTCCCGCCGGCCATGGCGTGGGTGATGGGTGCCCTTGCCGTGATGCCACGCGCCGTCTTCCGCCGCCTGCCGATCTAGGGCCCCGCCGGGGCTTGGAGATCTACATGGGCGGACGGCAGCGAGGTGCGCCGAGGCCAGGCTTTTGTGTGAGTCCCCTTGTGTGGTGGGGTTTGAGGCCCGGCATGTCGTGAGGACGTGAAGGGGCCATCGGCGGGATCTTCGGTGTGTACGGCCAAGTACTCATCGAAGAGGAGCCACACCGATGGCCTTGCCCCAGTCTGCCCTGTCCGA
>NZ_JBFRFG010000033.1:0-24630 GCF_052114705.1 Terrabacter sp. 2YAF2 | reverse complement strand
GAAAGAAAGAGGCCCCTCCCATTTGAGCTTCAGAGAGAGGCTTGGGAGGGGGTCGATTGGCTCCACTGTAGCCGATGGAGCGCTGGGTGCAGGGCCAGGTCGGCAGACCCACCTGCCCGCTCATGGGCACGACCGCGCTGATGGCGGCAGATCCGGGCGTTGGGTCATGGTCATTCGCTTCGCCGTTGGGCACTGGAGTCCGAGGGCCCAGCAATGGCTTGAACGACCTGCCCGTGCGGTCCTGCAGGTGCTAGCGTCAAATCGCCGGACCCGCCAACCCAGGCGCCGGTGGCGAGTGGAGGGCGCGATGTCCGACTACAAGGCAGTAACGCAGGAGATGTTCAGAGCCATAGCCGCTGGCGGAGACGTCGATGAAGCCGTCGACAAGTACATGGCAAAGGACTTCATCGAACATGAGGGGCTCCCCGGGATGGACAACACCCGGGACACGCCTCGGCAGCTGTTCAAAATGATGCACACGGCCCTCACCGACTTCCACGTGGACGTTCACGACCTGCTCCAGGAGGGCGACAAGGTAGTCGCACGGGTCTCGTTCGTCGGCACCCACACCGGCGACTTCATGGGGGTGCCAGCGAGCGGGAACCCGGTCGACATTAGCGCCATCGACATCCTGCAGTTCCGAGGTGACCAATGCGTCGCTCACTGGGGGGTCATGGACATGGCCGGCGCAATGGCGCAGATGGGCGCAGGGCCCCACGCCTAGTTGCGCGTGTTTCTGTTCGGCTCGCGTTCCTATTCGGGCCGCCGACCGTTGCCGTGGTCAGCCGCGGATGGACTTGGCGCGGTCAATCTGGAGCCGAACCGTCGCGCTCTCATCGGCATGTGGGTGAAACTTCTTCCGCGGACTCTCGGCGTGTTTCTTCGTCTGATCGCCTCGGGGGTGGGGATGGTGGGAGAGCGGACATACCCACACAAAAACCGGAACTGACAAAACTGCGGGCTTGATGCCCTGGGGGTCGGCTCCCCACCCCGGCCAGAGGCCATCCACACGAATAGCCGTCACACACACATTTCTGGTCCGCCATCTTCTTCGTGATCTTTGACGTGGCCGGCGTGTGAGCAACCCCCGCGGCGCCGGCATCTCCTTCTCGGACAACGCTTTCGGTGCCGCCCTTTCGGACCGGGTGTGTCGTGCAGCGCGGGGTTGCATCAGCTGCACGGCACACCCACCCGGACCAGGGAAGGGGGTGGCCGTCATGACCCGGGCAACACGAGACCGCATCTGGGACGCCGTCCCCCTCCGCTCCGGCGAGCAGCCCATCGGCGAGGGCCACCCGCTGGACCTGGGCCACCTCGACCCGGCCACCGAAGCCCAGGTCGTCACCCGGCTGCTGTCAGGCGACTTCGACGCCTGGTCCGAGGCCGCCTCCCGGGTCGGTCACTGCGCCAAACCGATCCGGCTGCACGGCCACTCCGACACCGTCGACGTGACGACGGGCGAGGTCGTCTCGAGCTTCTCCTCGGCCGACAGCCCGCTGGGAGTGCTCCACGTGCGGTGCGGCAACCGGCGCGCGGCCGATTGCCCGTCCTGCTCGCGGTTATACGCCGCGGACACGTTCCACCTGATCCGGGCCGGCGTCACCGGCGGCAAAGGCGTCCCCGAGCAGGTCGGCGAGAACCCGCTGGTGTTCGCGACCCTGACCGCGCCCTCGTTCGGCCTCGTTCACGGGACCCGCGGCGGCCGCACCTGCCGCCCCTTCACCGCCAAGGGGCAGGACCGAACGTGTGAGCACGGCCGGGCGACGGTCTGCCACACCAAGCATGCCGACGGAGACGAGCAGCTCGGGCAGCCGCTGTGCCGGGACTGCTACGACTACTCGAGCCACCTCGTCTGGCAGTGGTGGGCGCCGGAGCTGTGGCGCCGGTTCACCATCGACCTGCGCCGCGCCCTCGCCCGGCACCTCGGCGTCCCCGAATCCAAGCTCGCGGACCTGGTGACGGTGCAGTACGCCAAGGTCGCCGAGTACCAGCAGCGCGGCATCGTTCACTTCCACGCCCTCATCCGCCTCGACGGCCCCAAGTCGGTAAACGGGTTCGCCCCTGCGCCGACCGGCCTGACCGCCGCGCTCCTCTCCCGGCTCGTCGAGCAGGCCGCCGCCGGGGTGGTCTTCGACGCGCCGCCGCTGCACGACGGGGATGTGGTGCGCCGGCTGCGGTTCGGCACCCAGCTCGACTCCCGACCGATCGCCACCGCCCGCCGCACGGACGAGCCGGACCGGCCCCTGACCCCGGAGCAGGTCGCCGGCTACCTGGCGAAGTATGCGACGAAGTCCGCCACCGACTCCACCGACACCGACAGCCCGCACGCGCGAAGGCTGCGGGCCACCATCGCGCAGGTGACCGACTGGATCCACTCCGACGCACGCCGCGACAGCATCCCCCTGCGGGAACACCCCTACGGGCTGCTGTGGAAGTGGCGGCACATGCTGGGCTTCCGTGGCCACTTCTCCACCAAGTCCCGCCGCTATTCGGTCACCCTCGGGCAGTTGCGCCACCGACGGGTCCGGTACGAGCGTGCCCTCGCGGCCGCGAACCGCGAGGGCCGGAGCCTCGATGTCCGCGACCTCGACGACCTCCTCCGGGCCGACGTCGAGGAGACCACCCTGGTCGTCGGCCACTGGACGTACGCCGGGAGCGGCTGGGACACCGACGGCGATGCCGAGCTCGCCAAAGCGGCCGCCGCCCGAGCCCGTGAGTATGCACAGTGGAAGGCAGCGCAGAAAGCGAATTCCACGTCACCGCAGGTCGATCGAAGTAGGGGAGAAGGGCAATGAGTGAGACTGAAGTGCTTTGGACCGTGCAGGACGTAAGCGACTTCCTGCGTGTTCCGGTGGCGACGATCTATCAATGGCGAGTTCGTCACGAAGGTCCTCCGGCGATGCGGATCGGCCGTCACCTTCGCTTCGACCCTGAGACCGTCCGAGCCTGGTCTCGGGAGCAGCTGGAGGTCGTCTGATGGCGAGCATCAGCAAGAATCCGAAGGACCCCGGATGGCAAGCCAGGTGGCGCGATCCGGGTGGGCGGCAGCGCAAGAAGAACTTCACCCGCAAGGTCGATGCTCAAAGGTGGCTCGACCAGATGCAGGCGGAGCGGCATCGGGGTCAGTACATCGATCCCCGGGCCGGCAAGGTGCGAGTGCGTGACGTGGCCGAAGCCTGGGCTTCCGGGTTGACGCATCTCAAGGTGTCGACTGCGACCCGCTACCGCGGCCTCGTCAACGGGCACATCCTTCCCCGATTCGGTGGCTGGGCTATCGGAGACCTGAGGCACAGCGACGTACGGGATTGGGTGCGCGATCTGTCGGCGAGCGGTCTGTCGCCCGGAACCGTCCGGCAGGCACACCGGGTGCTGTCACTGATCCTCGCGGAGGCGGTGAAGGACGGACGGCTCTCTCGCAACCCTGCATCGGGCGTGCAACTGCCCAGGGCCGTCCGGTCCGATCCGCGCTTCCTGACCGCCGCCGAGGTCGCCCGCCTCGTCGAGGCAGCCCACCCGAATGGCCTCAGCATGGCGGTCCTCGCGTTCTGCGGCCTGCGGTTCGGTGAGCTCGCTGCGCTCCGGGTGCGTCGGGTCAACCTGCTCCGCCGTCGCCTGATCGTCGCGGAGAGTGTCACCGAGGTGGCCGGCCGTGCAGTCTGGTCGCTGCCCAAGACCAATCGGACGAGGACCGTCCCGTTCCCACCGTCGCTGGCTCAGGGGATCGAGGCGCTGTGCCAGGGGAAGGGGCCCGAGGATCTGCTCTTCACCGCTCCCGAGGGCGGCGTCCTACGCCTGGGCAACTGGCGTCGCCGCGTCTTCGACCCGGCCTGTCGAGCTGCTCGCCTGGTGGACGTCACACCTCACGATCTGAGGCACACCGCTGCATCGCTGGCCATCGCCTCGGGCGCCAACGTCAAGGCCGTTCAGCAGATGCTGGGGCACGCCTCGGCCGCCATGACGCTCGATGTCTACGCCGGCCTGTTCGGCGATGATCTCGACGCGGTCGCACTTGCGCTCGACGGGCTTGTGCCCCCTATGCGCCCCCTCGAGGCCTCCAAGGGCGAAACCCCGCGAGAGTCGAAGGGTGCAGACAGTGCGTGACCTGCGCAAACGCGTGGTGGGCCCCGTCGGGCTCGAACCGACGACCGGCGGATTAAAAGTCCGATGCTCTACCGACTGAGCTAGAGGCCCGGTGGGTGGGGACATTAACAGGGAGAACGATAGGGATAACGCCTGTGTGGTTCACCCGTCCCCAGACAGCAGCAAGTATGCCGTACGGAGCGCCGACGGCGGTCGCAGGGTCCCTCGGCGGCGTTCAAGACGTCGCTGAGCCGGGTCTTCTGGCTGCGGGTACTCAGCCCCGTCGGGCGTGGCGCTCGGCGTCGCGATCCTCACGCCGGCCATCGTCGTCGTATGCCTGGGCGAGGCGGTCGAGCATGGCTCCGGTGCGGGGCCAACGATTGCGCACCTTATCGGCATGTTTACGGTAACTCGCCGCGATCTCGCGCTCCTGGCCGCCGCCGGCGTACATGGTCCGCGAATACACCCCTCGCTGATTCATCCGGTTCATGCGAAGTCCCAGATCAAGGTCGTCATCTTTTTCGTGTTCGATGACGTATCGGACGGCTTCGCAGGGCCACGTGCCATCTGCGTCCGTGAGAGGGGCGGCGAGCGCTTCACCGATGACGACTGATGTGACCCGGTTCCGGTCGAGAGCAGCGAGTTCATGGCGCACCTGGTCCACCCAGGCTTGTACGGCCCCGGTTGTCGGAGGTTCGCCGGGTGTGGTCGTACCGGGGAGGGGCCCATGCCAGCCGTGGAGAAGGCGGAAGGACGCGTCGCTGAACCGGAACTGCTCGTCGGTCATGCCTGACGTGCCGGTGCCATCGAGCGCGTCGGCTGCGTCGGTATCGGGTTGGTCATCCGTCTTGTACACGTTGCTGACTGCGGTGGCGAAGAGCTCG
Source organism: Terrabacter sp. 2YAF2 (assembly GCF_052114705.1). Classification (NCBI taxonomy): domain Bacteria; kingdom Bacillati; phylum Actinomycetota; class Actinomycetes; order Micrococcales; family Intrasporangiaceae; genus Terrabacter; species Terrabacter sp. 2YAF2. The sequence continues at coordinate 19,666 of NZ_JBFRFG010000033.1, read as the reverse complement.
GGCTTGCGGGCCAGTTCGCGGTGAAGGGACCGGGGTTCACGGTAGTCGTCCAGGACGGGCAGGAAGTAGTACTCCAGCCTCGATATGGTCTCATCATCTGTCCCGAGGCGTTCAAGTCGGTCGAGAAGGACGCCGATGCTGTAACTGAGCCCGTGGTAGTCAGGGGTCGGCTCTTCCGTGGTTTCCAGGTCTGCGCTGAGGACCTTGACGATGACGTCGGTACTCGGCCCGGGCTCTTCGGGGGCGGCGGCGGCGACCGTCGCGCTGAACGGGCGGCCGGCGGAAAGGAAACCTTCACAGGCGGCATCGACCGCGTCACCGTCGACGCGATAGGGGTTTGCGCGCTTCCAGAACAGCGCGCGCTGGTGCTCCTCGAGACCATTGACAGTGTCGATGACGGACGCGGATATCGGGAGCGTCCCAAGGAGCACGGCTGCCTGATCGGGGCGGTTGGTGACCTGGTCGGTGAGCCAGGAGGAGTTGATCGAGCGGCGCTGCGCGTACCCCCACGCGACCTCAGAACCGGGCTGGGTGCCGGGGGTGGAGCCATCGGGAAGGAGGTCGAGGACCTGATCGGAGTGGTCGAGGCTCTCGTCGGTGTCGATGTCTGCGAGTGCCTTCCCAACATACCCGGGGACTTCGACACCCCTGGCGAAGGCGGTGACACTCTCGATGCCTCCCGCGGTGAGAAGAGCGCGCACGATGCCGCGTCGGCGTTCGTCGACGGTCTTCCGGGGCGTGCCGGTTGCCCGGGGGTTGGCGCGATGGTCGTCCACGTCGGCCGCGAAGTTGAACAGGGCTTCGTCCTTGGCGGCGTCGAGGTCAAATCCATGAGCCTCAAGGAAGTGCTCGATGGGCTTGAGATCGGCTTCGGGCATCGCCCAGTGGGCGGTGCTGTATCGGCGGTGCTTGTCAACGTCCTCTGCGACCTGCGTCAGGACTTGGGCCTGAGTGGGCTCGTCGAGCTCAGCCCACCGGGCGGTGAGCATGTCGAGGATGCGCGCCATGTCGACCGATGAGAACCGGCTCAGAAGTCCGGCCACGTCACTGAGGTGCGCGGAAGTGACGACAAGAAGGCGGGTGCAGAGCTCGGTCAAAGCGGCCTGGTACTCGGCGCTGGTGGCGTGGTGACGGTCGTTGGGCCAGTCGCGGTAGCGGGGGCCGACATTGACGATGCCACCTCCGCGGCTCTCAACTAAGCCCTTGATCAGGGCGGTGGCGTGCTCGGGAACGGCAGCGATGACCGCGTCGAGGACGTCGATCCGGTTCTCTGCGTTGATGGCCCCGTCGGGTCGCAGGAGGCTAAGGACGGAGACAACGGAGGCGGCGGGGCGATTGTTGAGGGTGCCTCCGGGGTCGAGCACGGCGAGGCGGGCAAGGATGATGGCGACCCGAGCGACGTGGGTGGGAGAGAAGGCGAGGGTCTCGAGGGCCCAAAGGAGTGAGACATGGGGGCTTCTCGTGGTGAGGAGGTCCTTCTTCTCGTTGAACAGCCCCACTACCGAGGGCTCCTCGGCGCGGAGTGAGCTCTCGACTGCATGGAGGAAGGCGTCGGGTGCCGCTTCCGCGAGGAGCTGGAGTTCCCCGGCCAGGGTGAACCACCGGTGTTCATCTGCGTCGTCGAGCAGTTGGCTGACGATCCGCGTGGCGGCTTGCTGGCCGGTGACTGTGCCGGCGGCGATGTGGTCGCCGGTGTTGGAGCCAAGGAGCGCGAGTGTGGTGGCAAGACCCCTTCGCAGCGCATGTGAGTACCGCCGGCGGGGTCGGGTGTCGTCCAACGACAACTTAAGGCGTTCCTCCGCAGTGAGCGCGGCGTCGGGGTCGGGCTCGAGGAGGGCGTCCTTAACTGCCTCAGTGAAGGTGACGAGGTCGTCGGGGGTGACGAGCGAGCCGATGGCGTCCCAGGCGTCCACGATGTCGACGAAGTCCCAGTGTTCGCCGAGGAGGCCGAGGGGCGGGTCTTCGCCGGTGGCGAGGGCGGTGAAGGCTTTGATCAGACCCGGCCAGTTGGTGTGGCGGGTGAGTGCAAGTAATACTTCTCTATCCCCTCCTCTGTCGGCGTTCCAGGCGCCGGCCAAGAGCGCCGAGGCGAGGAGCGGGGCGTCGGCGCCCGACGCCCAAGCGGGGGTCTGGTGCCCATGGCGGTTGAGGCGACGGCGAAGCGTGCCGAGGTTGCGGCGGCCCGCGAGCGCGTAGTCGTGTGCCTTGTAGAAGTCGATGCCGGTCTCTCGCCATGCTTCGGCGGCCTTGAGCGGGTCGAGGGGCTGTAGGCGCCCTTTGTCGTGAGCAGTGCGGGCGACGGTTGGGAGGACGACGTGGTGGCCGAGGTCTATGGCATCGCCTATGGAGTCGGGAATGAACAGCGGAATGAGCACGTGCGGGGTGCGGTGGATGCTCCACCGTCGCCATCCTGCTTCGTCGGCGATGACGATTGCGCGTTCACGAAGCGCCTCAAGGTGTTCGGGGGTGCGCACGTCGGGGTCCGGCTCTGGATCGTCTGCTTCCGTCGTGGTGGGGTCTTTCGGGAGGGGGTCGGGGCCTAGCCGAAGGGCGGCAGCGATGAACGCGACGCCTTCTTCCACGCTGGACGCCGCGACTGTGAACGCCTCTGCGGAAGGCGCATCCAGGGTGTCCAAGAGCCGCGTGACATCTTTGCGGCGGCCGGCGGTGAGGGACGCATCGGGCGTGGCGGGCTGGGTTTGCCTGGACCACCGGGCGAACCAGTCCGGCAGGCTGATGTCGCCGAGCGAGCCTTTGCCGAGGTGTTCGCGGAGCCATCCCTCGGGTCCGAGGCAGTCCTCGAGCCAGATTGCGAGCTCGTCGGCGGTGAGGACGGTGATCTCTTTCCACTGGTCACCGCGGGCCTTCATGTCGGCGATCCACGTGTCGCCCTCGCTCCAACGGCGGTTGGTGACGGCGACATAGGTCGTATTGCGACGGACTTCGACCCGTGTCTCGTCGGTTCGCTTCGCGTAGTCCTCTATGGCCTTCGCGCGTTGCGATTGTTTCGTGCCGATCTCCCAGACTGAGTCTCCAACCGGGACGTACGGGTGGGTGCTGCTTGAGATTGTGATGATGCCGTCGAGGCCGGGTTGGGCGACGCCTTCTGCAGCGGGCATCCGAATCCAGTCAGGACGGACTGAGGCCATGATGAGGCGGCGGACGAGGGTGGGCAGGTGCCCTTCCGAATCGCGGCGGCGAGACCACTCGTCCAGGTCTCCGCTGGTGATGTGGACACCCAAGTCGTCACCCTCTTGTGGCCAACGGTTCCCAATGTGAGCTAGTTCTCGCGTGAGGCCGTTGCTGGTTGCGTCTAGCAAGGCGTAGGCGTAGTGGCGGCGAACGGAACGATCTGGTCATTGCCGACCTACGCGTGCGGTAGACCTTAACGGCCGGGGTGGACGGCAACAACAAGCCGCGGTCCGGCTCGCGCCAAGTAGCCGAGCTGGGCGCCCTCCGCGCGGCGTGTTTCGATGGCTGCTTCGAGCCGACTGCGCCGGTTCCCCCGCAAGGTGAGCAGAGTGAGACCGATTGGCGCTGCCGGTCCCCGCCTTCTCGGCAACTTGTTCCGAGCGGATCAGGCGGCGGGGAGGGTGAGGCCGGGGCGGCGGAAGGCTGCAGTGGGCTCCTGCTGGATGGGGCGGTGGTAGAGCTGCTCTTCCATCTGCTTGATGCTGGAGCGCCCGGAGATGGCGAGGGCGTACTCGGTGCCGTGGGCGGCCAGCCCCTGCTCGACGCGCCACTGGGTGACGCTGCCGGGGGTGAGGTCGCGCTGCCGCAGGCCGACCGCCGTCATCAGCCGCGTGATGATGCCCATGGGGGTGCTGTTGGAGGAGTTGCTCTTGTCCTTGTGCCCGCGGGGCCGGTAGGTGAGCGGTGCGGCGGTGTCGAGGTCGCGCTCGACGGCGTCCCGGGTGAGCTGGCCGAGGACGATGCGCGCGAACCGGTCCAGGTGCAGGACGCGGTCGCCGATGTGCTTGTTGCCGTGCGCGATGACCGTCGTCGGGACCTCGGTGACGTCGAAGTGGTTGAGGGTGGTGTAGCTGGTCTCTCCGGCGTTGCAGCCGGCGTCCATGAGGGCGTAGATGGCGGCGTTGGTGCGGCCGCGGGTGATCGGTGCGTGGTGGAGCTCGACAGCGATGTAGGTGCGCAGCAGGAGGGCCTCGTCCGCGCGCAGGGGGCGGCGCTGCTCTGCGGTGCGGTCGGGAAGGGACGTGATGTGTCGGCAGATGGTCGTGGGCTTGGCGTGATGGCAGCTGACGCCGGCCAGGGCGAGGGTGAGGGCCAGGTTGCGCCAGTGGTGGGAGCGCTCGGCCACGGCGGTGACATCCTCGCCGTCGACCTCGGCCAGATGGGTGACCGCGGCCAGGAGGAGGTCCTGGTTGGCCACGAGCTGCTTCAGGTCCTTCAGGCCGATCTGGACGGCCTTGGCGGTGAGGATGTCGAAGTCTCGGGCGAGCTCGGCGGCGGCGCGCTCCGGGAGGATGCCGAAGGCCTGGTTCAGGTTGAAGAAGGCGTCGCGGGCCTCGGTGAGGGTGAGGGTGCCCAGGACCTCGTCGAGGGGCTGCTGGCGCGCGGCGGCGCTCGCTGCCTTGCGGCGTGTGGCGCTCCTGCTGATGCTCTTGGTGGTGCTCATGGACGTTCTCCCCGGCTGCGGTGTTCGCTGACGGGGTGGAAGGTCCGGAGCCGCGCACGAGGCGCAATCGCCGCGTCGCGGGGGTGGTGCCGTTAGTGGTGTTCCGGCAGGTCAGAGGCATGTTGGGCGCCTCGCGCGAGCGTGCGGGACTGCGCAGCACTGCAGGCCGCGCGGTGGGCCGGTAGGGAGGCGTCCGGTGCTGGCCGGCTAAGCGCAGGTATGCGAAACGCCGCCCCGGCGTGGGCCGGGGCGGCGTCTCGAGAAGCCGGGCTCGGGTCAGGCCAGAGGGCTTCGGGACATGGTCAGGGAGTTGTTGACCATGCCGGCAGCGAGCACATCGAACTCCTGGCCCTCGAGGGTGACCGAGGCTGCTCGCCCCCGAATCGGCATGCTTCGCTTGACATAGGCGTTGAACGCCTCCGAGTCGTTGCGGCGGAAGAACCCCGTGAAGCGGGCGTCGGCGCGGCCGAGGGGCCGCAGCTCCCGACCGGCGACGTCCGGCGCCGGATTGGCAGCCTTCTTCCGGAGCCTCATGGGCCCCTTCCTCGCCCCGGCCGTCTCGCCTGCTTCCTCGGTGCCAGCGGCGGTGGTGCCCTGGTCGGGCTCGGCGCCCTTCTTCTCGGGGTAGGACCGGTGCGTCGTGGGTGCCCAGGTGTGGGTGTACGTCACGTCGCCGTGCTCGCAGGGGATGAGGTAGGTGCTCGTCCGCTGCCACGGCTCTCCTGCGCCCTGGCTGCGGATGCTGCTGAGGCAGGGCAGGTGCTGCTCCTTGACGGGGATATCGAGCTCGGGGTCGTAGCCGACGAGGTAGAGAGAGCCGTCGTCGGTTACGATGCGGTGCTCGCAGACCCCGGTCGCGGTCGTGTGGGAGACGGGGCTGGGCCAGTACGTCTTGCCGTAGACGGCGTCGTAGCTGAGCCTGCTGGTCTCGTAGAGGTTCGTCCCAACCGGCAGCGGCCGGCCGGAGTGGTAGCGCGCGGCGAGATGGTCCTGGCGCAGCACGTGCAGGGCCTGCGTGCCGGGTTTGGCGCCGAGCTCGGCGGCGAGCCGGCGGCTCTTCTCGGTGACGTACTTCCAGTCGAGGACGAAGCGTGCCTCGGCCGGGAGCTCGTCCCAGGCGCCGTCGTCCAGTGGGTCGCCGAGGTCCTCGGCGGTGTCGTCGTGGTCTGGGCCGTCGCCGCTCTTGTCGTAGATGCTCTTGCTGGTGGTCTGGTCGGTGATCTCGCGCTGGGCGACGCTCTTGCCGAGCACCTGGGCGCCGTACTTGGCCATGATGTAGTCGACGGTCCAGCCGGTGATGGCCCGGTCCCAGATGACGTGATGCATGCCGCCTCCGGCGAGGTCCCCGACCGCCTCGATCAGCTCGAGGGCGGCCCACTGCTCGGCGCCCAGCGCCGGGGCGGTGCCGAGCACCACGCGCCCGTACTGGGTCCAGGTGTGCACGGAGACGAAGTTGACGCCGCGTCCGGACTTGTCGTCCTGGGACAAGTCCGTGGTGAAGTTCTGCACGCGTGCGCGTTTCGGGTCGCTCGCGCGGGAGCCGACGAGCCTCCGTCGGGTCGGGTCGTATGGGTCGGTGATGGTTCGCACGTTGCTGAAGGCCTTGAGCAGGGTGCCGTCGCCGTAGATCGCATTCCGATCGTCGGGCTGGGTGAAGTCGCAGGAGTTCCCGGGCAACAGGTTGCCGTGTGCCCAGGCCTGGGCGATGGCGCAGCGGCGGAACATCGCCTGCAGCAGCGGCATCGCGCCGAGCTGCAGGATCCGCTCCCGGAAGTGGTCGACCTGGTCCTTGTTCGGTGGCCCGGCGGGCAGCTCGTGCCCGGTCATCTCGTGGAACCGGTACCGGACCGTGTCCCACAGCTGGCCGTTCTCCAGGAGTCGGATGGACTCGGGCACCGAGGTGGTGATGCGCGCCGACACCGCCACCCCGAGCAGCAGGGTCGCGGGAAAGTTCGCTCGGCGCCCGCGCGTACGGTGCTGGTCGAGCAGATCTTGGACGATCTCGCCCATCAGGTAGAGCGGCTCGAACGCGAATAGGTTCGCCACCTGCTCCTCGTTCGACACCTTCGAGGTACCGGAGCGGTCCCAGCGTGCGGTCTCTGGGGCGTAGGGCATGCGGTGACTCCTTCTGGCGCGCCACCGAGCGCGCCGGACGTGGGTGAGGGGCCGACACCCGCTGCCGGCCGAAGATGTCCGCGAGGTCGCGGCCTCGCCGGTCGCCCCGGAAGCGACATCGGGCCGCTGACCATCGGACATTTCTAGAATCATCGCAAAAAGGACATTCCGCGTCGGGCGAATCGACGAAACTGGCCCCCGCGAGGTGCGGAGAGGCAGGCCCTCCCCGGCGCAGCTCGGCCCGGCTCTGTCAGCAGGTGTCGGGTCTCAGCGTCTCTTGGTCAGGACGTTCCCGACCGGGGTGTGCGGCGTTCCCGAGCGCAAAGCGCCGATGACACGAACGCCGGTGGCTCCTACCGTCGAAGGCAAGGAGGCGCACCATGAACCCTCGACCCAGCGCCCCGGGCCGGGCCCCGCTCGAACCGCAGCCAGACCACCTTGGCGTGAGCAGCAACGGCGCCGACCGTCCGCCCCCAAGCGTGGGAGCGGACTTGCCGACTTCTCGCGTCCGCCCTACTGCATCCGCTGCCGACATGGCCGCAGACGCCCCACCGTCGCACCGCACAGTCACAGCTCACGCCGCCACCGACCCCGCTGCCGTGGTGTCCGACGGAGGCTCAGCCTCCAGCGGCTCGTCTGGCGTATCGGCAGGCGCCGCGTCGTCCTCGTCGGTCGACGCGGCCGTCGGTGCCGCCAGGCGCCGTTGGGAGGAGGGGTCCGAGTTCACCGACCAGACCCTGGCCCGCGTCGGGGAGACCATCACCCGCTTCGGTGCCCGCCTGCGCGCGCAAGGCGTCGAGAAGCCCGAGCAGATCACCTCCGAGCACTGCCGCGGGTTCATCACCGCGCGCACCGCCGCCGGTCGTCCGGCGGAGCTGACCACGCAGCACACCCGCCGCAACTCACTGCGGATGTTGTTTCGCACCTGGCGCGAGCTCGGCCTCACCGAGGGCGACCCCACACTCGATCTGAGCCTGCCGCCGCGCAGCGACACCTCCGCCAGACCCCTGACCGACACGGAGGTCATCCTGTGCCGCGCCGCGACGCGGCTCGGCGAGGCCGGCACAACGACGCTGCAGCGCGCCGTCGCGTGGGCGTTGGGGGAGGCCACCGCCGTCTCCAGCGAAATCTCCACCATCCGCCTCGCCGATCTCGACGACCCCGACTCGCCCCGATGGGTGCACCTGCCCGGCACCCGCCGCCACGACCCGCGCCTGGGCGAACTGAGCGACTGGGGGACACGGATCGTCACCCGGCAGGCCCAGGTGCTGCGCTCGCGGCACGCCCCGGCCACCACGCTGCTGACCTACCGCGGCTCCGGCACCCCCGGACAGGCCAAGGCGCAGGCCGCCGTCTGCAACGCCCTCGGCGCCGTGCTCGACCTCGCCGGGCTGTCTAGCGAGCCCGACGTGCGGCCGGCGTCGCTACGCAACTGGGCCGGCCGGACCCTGTTCGACGGCGGCATGCCGCTCGAGCAGGTGGCCCGCCGGATGGGTGCCCGCAGCCTCGACACCGTCGCCGCGGACCTCGCATTGGAGTGGCGGACGACATGAACCTGCAGCACGCCTCCTCCCTGACCCGGATCCGCGCCGTGCTGGCGTCCCCGACGCTCTACCGGCTCGCCGCCGCCCTCGAACCGGAGCGGCCTGTCGGGCGCCCACCGGCCAACCCGGTGTACGTCACTCTCGCGTACGGGGTCCTGGCCCGGGTCCTGCGCTCCGGGGTCCGGGTCCAGCTCGACCTTCACGAACGGCACACGTGGACGATGGTGCGCGCCCTCTTGGAGCAGGGGCTGGCCGCCAGCGGCGTGGAGGCTCCACCGCCGGGCCTGCACCCGCCCACCTGGGACCACTGGAGATGGCTGCGCGACCAGCACCTGGCTACCGACGAGGGGCTGGCCCGCCTCGGCGAGGCCTTCCCGCCGCTCGCGGTGCGCACCGCCCGCGACATCGGGCTGCTTCTCCCACACGGGCCCGGCAGCCTCACCCACCCCGACCCAACCCGCTGCGTCTACGGCGACGGCACCCTCGTACGGCCCCTCTACCGGCCTCCGCAGGCCACGACCGTGATCGACCCTGACGGCAGCACCCATCTCGCCTACCCGCACCCGCGCACCGGGGAGCTGCTCGAGCACCCTGCCGGACGCTATGACCCGGACTTGCGCGAGCACCACGGCCAGCTCGGTCCGGTCCTGACCCACGGCTACGTCTTCTGGCACGCCCGTGGCCCCGGCCGCTACCAGCGGGTCGTCCTGGGCGCCGACCACATCCCCGAACCCGGCACCGAGGCCGTGACCGCTCTTGGACTGCTCGGCCGGGTCCACCAGGTCGCCGGCGACGGCATCCAAGCAGCGGTCTACGACGGCGCCATGAACGGCATCCACATCGACCAGGTCATGACCCGCTACGGGTACCTCCTGCTTGCCAAACAGCCCACCGGCGCCCCCGGCGACGCCGAGCAGGTCGCATCCCTGGTCCTCAACGACGCCGGGCGCCGCGTCCGCTCCTACCCCCTCGGCACGGTCAGCCACCCCAGACCGCCGTCCCGTGCGGCACCCGACCGGGCCCCGTGCCGGCACCAGCTCGCGGCCATCGGCGGGCGCGTCGTCGACGTCGGGCTAGACGAGACCGGCGATCCCGTCGTCCTCGCCGAACTCGACCGTGGCCCGGTCAAACGCTTCCGGCGCACCAACGGCAGCTACCACTTCAACATCGGCTACCACCTGCACTGCCCCGAAGGCGAGCACACCGTCTGGCTCACCCCGCACGCCGCCGACGGCGACCCCCGCCGACCACAGAACCTGCGCGTCATCCCCGAGACCGACCCCGACTTTCCGCCCATCATCGGCTTGCGCAGCGACGCCGAAGGGTTCCACTCCAACCTCAAACGCACTCTGCTCGTGAACCGGGCCATGTGCCTGGGATGGCGCCGAGGCCTCGTGGAGGTCTACTGCTTCTCCCTGCTCAACAACGCCCTGACCGAAGCCCTCGCGAACGCCGAACCGGCCCGCACCCACGCCAGACGCACCACCCGGCGTCGGACGCGCCCGGAGCACCAGCCACCCGACACGGCCGCCGCCCGCTGACACATCGACCACCCAGCACGCCTCCGACGGCGCCATCCCGGCCTGCTCCGAGCCTCGCCAGACCGCGGAGCGGTACGTCGCGCCCCCCTACGACTGCACTCACATCGCACCCGTGGAGCACCGCCATGACTCCTCATGACAACGACCGTGACCCTGACCGCGACCAGACACGCGAGCCCACCCCAGCAACCAGCGGGTCCTGGCCCGGATCGGACGGCGGCCCAGAGCATCCGCAGCGCCGCATCTTCTACGACGTCGACGAACTCACCCCGGACAGCCGCGGAGCTTGGCTCGTGCGCACCCGGCACACCAGCCACATCTTCCACCTCGACGCCGGCCTGTACCGGCGCGAACCCGACACCGGCGCCCAGCGCTTCGACGGCGACCACGGGTGGCTCGCACTCGCCCGCATCGAGGAGTACCCCCGGGTGGGCGGTCGCTTCCTGATCTGGCTCGAGCCCGCCGTCAATCCGGCGTGGGAGTACTGGCGCATCTCCTCCACCATCCGCGCCATCCTTGGAACCCGGCTCACGTCCGCGCCGGACGCTCCCGCATGGCCAGCCCTCCCCGACAACCTTCCAGAACGGCTCGCGCCGCCCCTCGAGCGCGCAGGACCGTGGGAAGCGAGCCTGGGCACGCACCGCGACTCGGATGCGGAGTCGTCCGCACCCGAGATTGTGAGCCACTACCCGGCCGTCGGTCTGAGGGGTCGCTGGCACGTCACCACGATGGACTCCGACTACACCCTGGACCTCGATGCCGGGACCGCAACCCGCACCCCGCGCAGTGCCGCGCAGTCCCTCGCCGGCGACGGCCGGCCTGTCCGTCTGCTCTCAGTGATCAAGGCACAACTTGGAGAGCCTCTCGTGTTGCGCTTGGACCTGGGTCGTTCCACTGAGCACTCCACCGGGTCGGCCAGCGCGGACGACGACCGCGCTGGGCGCGGCCTGCGAACGGGATATCCCCAGAACTCCTCGATGGCGCCGCTGTCGCCGTCATCCAGCGACGCTCGCCTTCACCCTCCGCGGCTGGTCTTCCGTTACGGCACCCCAGTCCTGCGCATCCGTCCGGCTCCTTGAGCTTGCGCGGCCCCAAGGCCGAAAAGCGTGTGGAGGGCTGCGGGCCAGGCAGATCCCAGCCGGTAGGAATCGTGGCACTCGGGGCCCAGCCGACAGTGGCGAACAAAACGTCGAGTACCCGACCGGAAGCCAGCCCGGGCAGGGGCGCGAGAGCGGGGATTGCTCTCGCCGGCAGGCGCAGGACGTTGGGCCATATCCCGGAACGCGCGTCCGTCGGCGGCGAAGGGGCCGGTGGTGTTGCCACTTGAAATCTGAACAGCGTGTGAACGCAAGAACTGAACCGCGAGAAGACGGCGCCACGCCGTCTACGCGAGGCGATCCCGAACGCGATGGGCCACGAGAGGAGGTGATGAGCCGGCCCATCTGCGACGGCGCTGCCACGGTTTTGAAACGCCTTGCCGCGAGTGAGGCATTCAGAGCATGGAGTCCCCACGCGGCCGGTCTTTGCGCTGTCGGCGGGCAGTGTCTGCGGCCAGGAGTGGGGGAGCTTGTCAGCGCGGGCACGAACTTCGTGCCGGGGCCCTGACCGGGCTGTGAGGGGTGCTCTCACAGGCCCGGTCGCTGCCCCGGGCGCCTGGTCGCCGCTCGCACGCTTGCCGGTGTGGTCGTTCGCCGGCACGGTGTCGGCGCCCACTGGCACCATGCATCCATGGGGACAGGGGACAGCGTGGAGCCCGCGCCGGGGCCGGCGGCCGGCGCCATGACCGGCATCGTCGTCGGCCGTGCAAGCACTCCGAGCCGCCGACTGCGCCGGCCCTCAGTCACCGTCGCCTGCGCGCACTGCGGAACGAGTTTCACTGTCCAGGCCCACCGCGCGCAGGCGGCAAAGTTCTGCTCCCGCACCTGTCAGGGCATGGCCCGGCGCGCAGAGGAGTTCCCCTGTGCAACGTGCCAGGCGCCGGTGCGGCGCAGCACCACGCGCCCCAACCAGAAGTACTGCTCGTTGGCCTGCCGCGACGCCGCCGGCCGTGCCGAGGTGACCTGCCGGCAATGCGGAACTGCCTTCACGATGAAGGCCAGCGAGGCTGCAGCTCGGTTGTTCTGCTCTCGGGCGTGCATGCAGGCCGCCTGGCGATGCGCCTGGTGCGCGAAGCTCGTGCCCACTGACCGGCAGGCCACCTCGCGGTACTGCTCGCAAAGGTGTGACCTCTCTGCGGAACTCGACGGTGAGGCTCAGGCGACCGGCGTGCGGCGCGCCTACTGCTTCGCCTGCCACGCGGTGAAGCCTCAAGAGGCGTTCTACCGCGACAGGACCACGCGAAACGGCCTCGACGCTCGGTGCAAGGCCTGCACCCGAATCAAGTACGAGGAGACCAAGGACGCCTACCGGTTGCGCCGCTACCGGTACAAGGCTGCCGCCGGAGGCCAAATCATCGCGTTCACCCCCGAGCAGAAGGCCGCCCGGTTCGCCATGTGGGGTGGCCGATGCTGGCGATGCGGCATCGCGGAGGCCACCGAGGAAGACCACGTCAAGCCGATCGCGAAGGGCGGCTCGCACTGCCTGGCCAACCTGCGCCCCATCTGTCAGAAGTGCAACACCACGAAGCGTGACCTGTGGCCGCTGCCCTCAGCGTGGTCGTTCCCCGGCTTCCGGCACCCTGACCCGGCGCCCGGCAGCGACCGGGAACGGCGCCGCCCCCGCGAGGATCACCAGGTACACACCTGTCCGCAGTGCTTACGGGTCGCAATGATGCCGGCGTACTGGGCCCGCACCCACATCTACTGCTCGCCCGCGTGCCACTACGTCGCGATGACGCTCCCCCCAGTCGTGCTGGTCTGTGCCGGGTGCCAGCGCGAGGTCACGCTGCCGGGCCACCAGGCCAACGTGAACCGGCGGTTCTGCTCGAACGCGTGCGCCAACCCCTTTCGCGGCAACCGCGCTCGCCGGGCCAGGAACCCGGACGCGGACCAGCTCGCCTTGTGGGATTAGCCGGCGGGCGCGACGGCAGCAGTCACTGTTTTGAGGCTCGGGCATTCGTACTTCTCCGCCTCGCAGCACAAACGCGCCCCTTGTTCCTCGCGTGGATCATGCGCGGGGCGGGGAGTCGAGGGGTCGAGGAGTTGCGCGTTCTTGCCCTCGGTGAGGTCGGACATGCTTACGTATGCGGTGATACGTCGGAGGCCCCCGGGTCCCGCTTGGAAAGCGCCTGAAAGGTCAGGGGGACGACGAAGATGGGCAAGTCGAAGTGGTGGCGTAGACGCCGGTTCTGGGCCGCGATCTGCCTCGTCGAAGTGCTCGGCGCCAGCTCCAGCCGCGCCTGGGGAGCCGTCCTCGTCTTCGGTGTCGACGGCAGCTGAAAACTGACCCCGTGACGGCAGGTGAAATCTGACCCCCTGCCGGATCCTGTCCTCAACTGCGAGGGCGGGAGGAAGCGGGTGTTGTCTGTGGAGGACTGGGCTGAGATCCGTCGACTGCACAAGGCCGAGGGGATGCCGATCAAGGTGATCGCGCGGACCATGGGCTGCTCGAAGAACACCGTGAAGAAGGCGCTGTCCGCGGCGGGGCCGCCGTCCTACTCCCGGGCCCCGTCCGGGTCGGTGGTCGACGCGGTGGAGCCGTTGATCCGTGACTATCTGCAGGGGTGGCCGAGCATGCCGGCGACAGTGATCGCCGAGCGGATCGGGTGGGACCGCTCGATCCGGGTGCTGCGCGACCGGGTCAGCGAGCTGCGGCCGGCGTACCTGCCCCCGGACCCGGCCTCCCGCACCAGCTACCAGCCGGGCGAGCTGGCCCAGTTCGACTTCTGGTTCCCCGATATCCGGCTCCCGGTCGGGGCCGGGCAGCACCGGACCGCGACGGCGCTGCCGGTGCTGACGATGGTGTCCGGGTACTCCCGGTGGCGCGGCGCGGTCCTCGTGCCGACCCGCTCGGCGGAGGACCTGTACGCCGGCTGGTGGCACGTCCTGAACGGCCTCGGCGCGGTCCCAAAGGTGTTGGTGTGGGACGGGGAAGGGGCGGTCGGGCGGTGGCGGGCCCGGCAGCCGGAGCTGACCCAGGCCTGCCAGGCCTTCCGCGGGGTCCTCGGCGCGAAGGTGATCATCTGTAAGCCGGCCGACCCGGAGGCCAAGGGCCTGGTCGAGCGGTTCCACGACCACCTCGAGCGCTCGTTCTTGCCCGGGCGCACGTTCGTGTCCGCGGCCGACTTCAACACCCAGCTGACTGCGTGGATATCGCTGACGAACAACCGTCATATGCGGGTCCTCGGGTGCCGACCCGCGGACCGGGTCGAGGCCGACAAGGCGTCGATGATGCCGCTGCCGCCGGTGGCTCCGGTGACGGGCTGGCACGCCAGCACCCGGCTGCCGCGGGACCACTACGTCCGCCTGGACAGCAACGACTACTCGGTCCACCCCGCCGCGGTCGGGCGCCGCGTCGACGTGGCCGCCGGCCTGGAGCGGGTGGTCGTCACGTGCGACGGGAAGCTCGTGGCCGACCATCCCCGCTCCTGGGCGAAACACCAGTCCTTCACCGACCCCGCTCACGCGACCGCGGCCGCCGCGCTGCGACGCGCGCACGTCGCCGCCTTGTCCGCGGCTGGGGCGCCCCGGCACACGGATGTGCAGGTCCGGGACCTGGCCAGCTACGACACCGCCCTGGGCATCGACACCGGCATCGGTACCGGCATCGACGTCACGGTCGACTCCGATCAGGACGATCGCGATGCTGCGGGCAGCGGGGTGGCGTGATGGCCGCCCGCACCAGCAGCAGGACCACGGCGGGTAGGACGACCGAGCCGGCCCTCGCGGGTCCGGGACGCACAGGGCGTGACGTGAGCAGCGAGCTGGCGTTCCTGACCCGCGCGCTGAAGGCGCCGACACTGCGCGAGGCCGTCCCGCGGCTGGTCGAACGCGCCCGCGCCGAGTCCTGGACCCACGAGGAGTTCCTCACCGCGTGCCTGCAACGCGAGGTGTCCGCTCGTGAGTCCCACGGCGGCGAAGGACGGATCCGCGCCGCGCGGTTCCCCGCCCGAAAGTCCCTGGAGGAGTTCGACTTCGACCACGCCCGTGGCCTGCGGCGCGACCTGGTCGCGCACCTGGGCACCCTCGACTTCGTCACCGCCAAGGAGAACGTCGTCTTCCTCGGGCCGCCCGGCACCGGCAAGACACACCTGGCCACCGGCATCGCGATCCGCGCCTGCCAAGCCGGGCACCGGGTCCTGTTCGCGACCGCGTCCGAATGGGTCGACCGGCTCGCAACTGCGCACCACGAGGGCCGCCTGCAGGACGAGCTGCGCAAGTTCGGCCGGTACCCGCTGCTGGTCATCGACGAGGTCGGCTACATCCCGTTCGAACCCGAAGCGGCGAACCTGTTCTTCCAGCTCGTGTCCTCCCGCTACGAACGAGCCTCCCTGATCGTCACCTCCAACAAGCCCTTCGGCAGATGGGGTGAGGTCTTCGGCGACGACGTCGTGGCCGCCGCGATGATCGACCGGCTTGTGCACCACGCCGAGGTCATCGCCCTCAAAGGCGACTCCTACCGGCTCAAGGACCGCGACCTCGGCCGCGTCCCCGCAGCCACCAACCAAGAAGAGAACTGACATGCAGGGGGTCAGTTTTCACCTGCCGTCAGGGGGTCAGTTTTCGGCTGCCGTTGACATTCGGGCTGCTGGGAGCCTTCCTAGCCCTACCGCCCGGCACGATTCGCCGGCCGGCATCACGGAGACCCCCGGGCAGCTCGGACGTGTCGCATGCTCCGTCATCGCCGGGGCCAGTGGCGATGATGCCTCCACCCGTCGGCCTCCCCGCGACCGGGGTGTCGACGCAGACGTCCTTCACATCCGCTCCGGTGGCTACCGCACCCGAGGTGAGGACTGAGAACCCGCCGTCGCCCCTCGAGCGATCAGGCGAGCGCGTGCCGGCCTCCCCGACCGGGGCGGCGGTGGAGGCATGGGCGATCAGCACGAAACCCTGCGAGGTCGCGGGTGAATGGTTCTATCAGGATGCCTTCCGCGCGGTGTACAAGCGCCGCGGCGCGGCGATCACCGCGTACGGGCAGGAGCTGCAGGACCTGGCAGCTGAGCTGGCCATCGACCCGTCAAACCCTCACGATCCGAACGCCGTCGCCGTCTGGGTGAGCGGTCAGATGCTCGGGTTCCTGCCCCGCGGCACCGCCGCCGAATACGCCCCCGCGCTGGCGGACCTGGCGGAGGAGGGAGGGCACCTCTCGGTCTCCGCCCGGGCATGGGCACGCGCTGACGACAACGACCAGATCTACGCGAGTGCGACCGTCTGGCTGCCGCCGGCTCACGGAGTGCAACCGTTTAATGCCTTCCCCGAGGGTCCCTACCAAGTGCTCCCAGCGGGACGGGCAGTGCAGGTGACCGGCGAAGACGAGCACATGGATGTGTTGCGCCCCTTCGTCAGCGACCGCGAGCGCTACCTCGTGGTGACCCTTCACCTGGTGCAGGAGGCCCGGACACCGCGTTCAACCCCCTTTGAGGCCATCGAGGTCCGCCTCGGCGGTCGACGGGTCGGCACGCTGACCAAGGCGATGTCGGGGCAGCTGCGGGACCTGGTCGCACACGTCGATGGGCTGAGCAGGCTCCCTGCCTGCTGCGCCGTGCTGCGTGGGTCCCCGCTGCGTGCCGAGCTCACCTTGCACGTGGCACGCTCGGCCGACGTCACCAGCCGGTGGCTCGACTCCATCGCGACTGCCTGAGGAGCCCGGGCGCCTCGGGGAGCGGAACAGCCGCCCTGGGCTGGATCCGATGGGTGCACTGGAACGTCAAGCACCTGCATCCCAGCGACGAGCGTGGAGCCGGTCGCTGCGCCGGCGGGGATTGCGCGTGGACGCGGGCGCGGAACGGTGGCCGGTACCCCGGTAGGCGCGCCATTCGCGGCGAAGGTTCCGGTGGGGTGGTCTCTTGAAACGTGAACAGCATGTTCAGACGGCAAGAGGCGAACACTGCGCAGACCCCTCGCGCTGTGTTCGCACGGCGGTCCTCAGCGCGATGGGCCACGAAAGGAGGTGATGAGCCGGCCCATCCGCGACGGAGCCGCTCCGTTTGCCACGGCCCCCAGACGCGTACGAAATAGGGAACGCCCCGACGAGTGCCGGGACGGGCCACGCCGCACGCCATCGGCCGTCGACGGGGCAGGGTGGGCAGCGTGGTAGCCCTCGAGCGCTCGCAAGGGGCTGATCCTCACGTGGCTCCGACCCGGGAGCGTCGAGGTCCACCTCCGTCTCGGCTCCCCGCGACTGTCGCCTTGGCTCCCGCGACTGTCGCCTTGGCTCCCGCGACTGTCGCCTTGGCTCCCTCGGCCGCGCCCCAGCGTCAGGGGCGGTGCATGGCGGGGCCGTCCTTGATGGGGCTGGCACCGTCGGGGGCATCGGTCATGATGTAGGCATGGCCAGTTCGGGGATGACCCGGGCCCATGCGGTCGCTCTCGTGAGGGCGTTTCCGTGGGCGAGTCGGCTTGAGTCCGGCGAGCTGATCGACTTCGCCGTCGAGTTGGAAGCCGACACTCGGGACTGGTCTCCGGCGGCCGCCCAGCAGCATGCGACCCTCGTCGTCTCCTATTGGCAGCAGCGCGCCGAGTCCCAGCACAGGCGCCCCAGGCGCGCCGGCTCGTCGGGCTCGGTGAGCGGCGAGGGTGACCAAACCTGAACGCGACGGCGTATGCGGAGCTGATGGGTCCCGCAGGGGCGGTGTGCGGCTCGCGGCTCGGGTGGCTCTCGACGCGGGCCAACAGGGTCGGGGCGTAGCGGACCTCTTGCATCCAGTGACCGGCGGGCGTGGTCAAGCCAGCGCGGCTTCTACCTTGGCGATGACAGCCGTCTCGTTGGGCGAGGTGTCGTCGGCTGCAGCCGCGGCGTCACGACAGCTTTGTAGGAYCATGGCGCGGTAACCGTCGACGAGTTGGGGAGCCTTTGCCCGCAACAGCGAGACCGCATCGCCCAGTAGCGCCAAGGTACGGGCTTCGACTTCCGCCGGCGTACCCTTCGGCATCTCGGGGAACCCACCCTCGCCGACCAGGGCGGCGACCTCCGGGGGCGAGCCCGCGATCGCCTTCGACGCGGCGAAGGACTCCTTGATGCTGTCGAACATCCCCTTCTCCGCCCGTGACACCCACGCGCTCGCCAGCATCGCGGCCGAGCGCAGGGTGTGGTGCTCGGCATCGGTGAACCCGGTGGCGTCCTGGGTTTCGGCCGGCGGGGTTGGTGCGCTGCTCGCAGCGGCCGCGGATGGCTCGAAGCGCTGCGTCGAGGGGGTGTCGGTCATCGTCGGCTCCTGTTTGGTGCGGTGGCAATCGGTAGGGACGGGGGTCACCCACCCCTGATCCTGCCCGGTGAGCCGGCCGAGTGCTGCTGGTTCACGTCGCGAGTTCCCCGGGTCGACGAGCAGACTGGGGAAGAGACATGGTCACGCGGACGTCCTGCGCGGGCGCACGTGTGGTGGGCACGGGCCGCGACGGACCCAGGAGCCCCCATACGGAGGGGTGTTGTCGGTGTGCCGTCGCTTGTACGCTGTCGCTACGGCGAAGCCGGTCCATGCGCGTGGGGGTCGCATCTCACCGCACAGCCTTCAACGGGGAGGGCCGGAGCCGACCCGCTCCCGGAGGTTCCCCAATGACCGAGGTTCGCCCCTTCCACACCGGCTCACCACCTCAGCTCCGCAACTCGGAGCCCGTCTCTGGTCCCGAGTCCGCGGTCCCCGCCACGGCCGCGCCGGTCTTGAACCGTCTGGTGCGAGCCATCGCCCTCGTCGATGCCCGCTTCGAACACGTCAGCATCGCCCACCCCCGCCTGGACCGGGCCGGGCCGGTGGTCGCGACCAGCCTGCTCGCCGACACGATGGCTGCCGCCCAACTGTCCTGTGAGCAGGGCGGCATCGCTGAGGCGCTGCGTACCGGGCTGCCGGTCATCGTGACCGCCGCCGACCGGGCGACGCGGTTCCCACGCATGCACCCGGTAGCCGGGAACCTCGGAGTGCAGCTGCAACTGGTCGTGCCGTTGGTACACAGGACGCTCCCCGTAGGCGCCCTCAGCGTCTACACCACTGACGATACGACCGTCGACCTGTCGCTGCTGGAGCTGGCGGAGGCACTGGCGCTGCAGGCGGTCGTGGTGCTCGAGCAGGAGCAAATGGTGGGCGACCTCGAAGTCGCAGTGAGCACCCGGCAGCGGATCGGGCAGGCGTGCGGGATCCTCATGTCCCGGTTCGTCCTGTCCGACGAGGACGCGTTCGCCGCCCTGAGACACGTCTCGCAGCACCGGAACGTCAAGGTCCGCGACCTGTCGCTCGAGGTCATAGCCACCGGCACCCTGGCCGAACTGGAGGGCCATCATTGAGCCCTGCCGCACCCCCTGGCGTTCGACGAGATCACACAGGCCGCGAAGGTGCCTGCCCTTGACGGAGTGCCTGGCAGACGTGCCGGCGAGAAGTGCGCACCGATGCGGCGGGAGCTGAGGGCCGCGGTCGCCGAGCGACGGCCCGGCAGGTGACCGTCGACCTGACCTGCCGCGTGCTCGGCGGAATACGGCACACCAGCGGCGTGTGCGGACGTTGTCGGCTCAAAGCGCGCCGTGGGCTCGGGGATGGCGTCGGCGGACTGGGACAGGGTGATCAGCAACACCGCCATCCGACTACGGATGGCGGCCGCTTCMCTGTGGTTCAGTGGGCACCGTGAAATTGCTACTCACGTCCGGGGGAGTCACGAACCCGAGCATTCATGAGGCGCTCGTCGATCTGTTGGGCAAGCCGGTCGAGGAGGCAAGAGCGCTCTGCATTCCCACCGCTCAGTGGGGTC
>NZ_JBFRFG010000032.1:0-28170 GCF_052114705.1 Terrabacter sp. 2YAF2 | reverse complement strand
AGGTCGGGTCCCATGATGCCGTCCTTGAAGCCGGGGAAGTTCTCGACCTCGGTCGTGTTCATCAGCGCGCCGCCAGCGGTCACGGCGCCCTCGAAGACGAGGGGCGCGAGGTTCGCGCGGGCCGCGTAGACGGCCGCGGTGTAGCCCGCCGGGCCGGAGCCGATGATGATGACGTTCCGGACGTCGGTCGTGTCAGTCATGCGGGGTCCTTGTCGCGTAGCCGATGCGGTCAGTGGGTCTGTAAGTCAGCGCGTTCTGCGGCGAGGCCGTGCTCAGGCAGAGACCGGTGTGACGTCGAGGGACTCGAGCAGGCCCAGGATGCGCTGCCGGATCTCGTCACGGATGGGGCGCACGGCCTCGACGCCCTTGCCGGCGGGGTCCGCGAGGTCCCAGTCCTCGTAGCGCTTGCCGGGGAAGATCGGGCACGTGTCGCCGCACCCCATGGTGATGACGACGTCGGACTCCTTGACCGCCTCGGTCGTCAGGACCTTGGGCGTCTCGGCGGTGATGTCGATGCCCTCCTCGGCCATGGCGGCGACGGCGGACGGGTTGACCTGGTCGGCGGGAGCCGATCCCGCCGAGCGCACCTCGACGGCGCCGCCGGAGAGGTGGGCGAGGTAGGCGGCGGCCATCTGGGAGCGGCCGGCGTTGTGGATGCAGACGAAGAGGACGGAGAGCTTGTCGGTCTGGTTGCTCACGTGGGTGGCTCCTTGCTTCTGGTTTGGGGGTCGTGGGTTCGGTGGTTTGATGCAGGCGCGAGTGTGGGAGGCGCGGGTTGGGGTGGTGTCGCTGGGTCAGATTCCGAGGTCGCGGAGCAGTCGGGTGACGCGGCCTTGGATGTCGTCGCGGATGTCGCGGACGGTCTCGAGGGGCTGGCCGGCGGGATCGGCGACGTCCCAGTCCTCGTACCGCTTGCCCGGCAGGATGGGGCAGGCGTCGCCGCAGCCCATCGTGATGACGACGTCGGCGGCGCGCACGACGTCGTTGGTGAGCGGCTTGGGGTAGGCCTCGGAAAGGTCGATGCCGCGTTCCTTGAGGACGGCGATTGCGGTGGCGTTGACCTCGTCGACCGGGGCGGAGCCGGCGGAGCGGACGTGGACCCGGCCGCCGGAGAGGTGCTTGGCCAGCGCTGCGGCGATCTGGGACCGGCCGGCGTTGTGGACGCAGACGAAGAGCAGCTCGGGCACCTGCTTCGTGATCCGGCCTTCGGCCTGCGCTGCTGCGGTCAGCTGCTGGGTGGCGTAGCGCGCGGTCAGGATCGGCAGGTAGGTGGGGATCTTCGAGACGGGCTCGAGGGCGGCGCGTGCGTCGGCTACGGCCTGCGCCACCGACTCCTTGGAGAAGACGCCGTCGTACTTGTACGTCAGGTCCTCGATGATCCGGTCGTAGTCGGGCGAGCCAGCGGCGCTGTCAGTGCGCATCGGTCAGGGTTCCTTCCATGGCAGGTCGGGTTAGCTCTGAAAGGGCAGCGGTGCCGACCGGTTCGAGGGCCATCAGCGGCAGCACCGCCACGCGTCGGCAGAGCTCGTTCACGCGAGCGAGCGGGTCGGCTTCGGCGTGGGCTCGGGCCCGCAGGAACGAAGAGGTGGGCGCCGAGGCGGTGAGGCTGGCATTGACGACCCAGGCCCACGGGGTGATGCCGGCGCGGGCGAGGTCGTCCTGGAGCTCCTCGGCCTCAAGCACTGGCGTGGTCTCGGGGAGGGTGACGATGACGACCTTGGTCTGGCTCTGGTTCTGCAGGCGCATCAGCGGGGTGACGAAGCGGGTGCCCTCGCTCATCTGGCGCGTGATCTCGCGGTGGTAGGAGCCGGTCGCGTCGAGCAGGAGCAGGGTGTGGCCGGTCGGGGCCGTGTCGAGCACAACGAACTGCTTGCGGGCCCGGAAGACCACGTGGGAGAACTGCTGGAAGACGGCGACCTCGTCGGTGCACGGTGACTTCAGGTCCTCGGCGAGGACGGCCCGGCCGGCGTCGTCGAGCGCGTTGCCCTTGCCGGCCATGACTCGTTCGCGGTACTCGATGATGGCCTGTTCGGGGTCGATCCGCTCGACGGTGAGGTGATCGACCTCGGCCTGGAGCGTCTCGCTCAGGTGGGCGGCCGGGTCGGTGGTCGTCAGCAGCACCTCATGTCCGCGGGAGGCGAGCTCGAGGGCGACTGCGGCGGCGACGGTGGTCTTGCCGACCCCGCCCTTGCCCATGCACATGACCAGGCCGTGGCCGTCCGCCTCGAGGTCGTCGACGAGGTCACGAAGGCTGGTCAAACCGTCTGGCAGAGAGGCGATCTCGTCGCCGGCTGGAGCGGCCGGTGTCGCGTCGGGGTCAAGCAGAGCGCGGAGCGAGGGGACGCCGACCGTGTTGAACGCGAGCAACGGAATCGTCGTCCGGGGCAGCGCGGCAAGGTCGGCGGGGATGGCGTTCAGCGCCTCCCTCTCGCGTCGAGTCACCGCGTCTACGAGGATGTCGTCAGTGGTATCGGCGGCCGCGTACCCCGGGATGACGCCGTTGATGACGAGATGGGCGTTCGTCATGCCCAGCTCGCGCAGCTCGTTGAAGGTGCGTGCGGCCTCCCGGATGGAGGAGCGTTGCGGGCGCGTCACGAGCACGAGGCGCGTTCGTGTGGGGTCGGTCAGCGCTGCCAGTGCGCCGGCGTAGTCGTGCCGCAGCCGGTCGAGGCCCGCAACGGGTCCCAGGCATGACACGTCGCCCTTGCCGTCGGACAGGTAGGTGGTCCACTCCCCGGGAAGCTGCAGCAGTCGGACGGTGTGCCCGGTGGGGGCGGTGTCGAAGAGGACGTGGTCGTAGGCGGCCGTGGCGGACTCGTCGGCGAGCAGGGAGGTGAACTCGTTGAAGGAGGCGATCTCGGTCGTGCAGGCTCCGGAGAGCTGCTCGGTCATCGCCGAGATCTCGGCGGCCGGCAGGAGGTCGCGCACCGGGTCGATGATCGCGGCTCGGTAGGCGTCGGCTGCCTGCTGCGGGTCGATCTCCAGAGCGTCCAGACTTGGGACGTCCGGGACCGGAGTGACCACGTTCCCAACGGTGGCGTTGAACACCTGCCCGACGTTCGACGCCGGGTCGGTGCTCGTCAGCAGCACCCGCTTGCCCTGCCCCACCAAGTGCACCGCCGTGGCGCAGGCCAGCGAGGTCTTGCCGACGCCGCCCTTGCCCGTGAAGAACAGGAACCGGGGCGGAGCGTCGAGAAAGGGCAGGGAGAGCATCAGCAGCAGCCCGTCGAAGGGCTGGGCGAACCCGTGGAAGCCTCCGGCGCGCAACAGCCGGCATCCGAGGCTGTCTGGGCCAGGGGCAACAGGTGACGGTCAGAGGATGCGCCCTGCGCAGACTCGGCGAGGGCTGAGTACCGGACGAGCTGCTCACGGGTCGGGTAGACGCCGGTCAGCACGGTCACGCCGTCCACCGTCGTCAGCGGAAGGCCCTCGGATCCCGAAAGGTGGAGGAAGTCGCGTACGGCGTCGTTCGTGACGAAGGCCTGCGGGTCTTTGGCCAGGTTGTGGCGCAGCACCTGGCCGCCCGCCTCGTTGACGTGTGCCAGGTCGGCGGTGAACACGACGAGGCGTTCGTCGAGCTCGGGTCCACACACGCCGGTGTTGCAGCAGAGCGCGGGCTCGTAGACGTGGATCTCAGGCATTGCGCGACTCCTTCGCTGGCGTCATGTCCGACGGGGGGGTGCGGGGGGCGTTCGGGCCGCCGGGGACGACGTGGAAGCGCTTGCGCAGGGCGAGGCTGACGTAGACGAGGGCGACGAGGGCAGGGACCTCGATGAGCGGGCCGACGACGCCGGCGAGGGCCTGTCCGGAGGCCGCGCCGAAGGTGGCGATGGCGACGGCGATGGCGAGCTCGAAGTTGTTGCCCGCAGCCGTGAAGGCGAGCGTCGTGGTGCGCTCGTAGCCCAGGCGGAGACTGGCGCCGAGTCCGAACCCGCCGCCCCACATCACGGCGAAGTAGACGAGGAGTGGCAGCGCGATGCGCACGACATCGAGCGGCCGTGAGGTGATCGCGTCGCCCTGCAGGGCGAAGAGGATGACGATGGTGAACAGCAGGCCGTAGAGCGCCCAGGGTCCGATGCGGGGGATGAAAGTGCTTTCGTACCAGGTCCGCCCGCGTCGGCGTTCCCCGATGCGTCGGGAGAGGAACCCCGCGAGGAGCGGGATGCCGAGGAAGATGAGGACGGAGCGGCCGATGTCCCACGTCGAGGCGTCGATGCCGGTCTGTGAGAGACCGAGCCAGCCGGGCAGCACGGAGAGGTAGAACCAGCCGAGCCCGGCGAAGGCGACGACCTGGAAGATCGAGTTGAGCGCGACGAGCACGGCCGCGGCCTCGCGGTCACCGCAGGCGAGGTCGTTCCAGATGATGACCATGGCGATGCACCGGGCGAGTCCGACGATGATCAGGCCCGTGCGGTAGGCCGGCAGGTCGGGCAGGAAGATCCAAGCGAGCGCAAACATCAGCGCCGGCCCTAGCACCCAGTTGAGGAACAGGGAGCTGACCAACAGTCGCTTGTCGCCCGTGACCGAGTCGAGCCGGTCGTAGCGGACCTTGGCCAGGACGGGATACATCATGACGAGCAGTCCGAGGGCGATCGGGAGGGAGACCCCGTCGACCTCCACCTTCGCGAGGCCGTTGCCGAGGCCGGGGATGACTCGCCCCAACAGCAGGCCGGCCACCATGGCCAGGCCGATCCAGACCGGCAGGAACCGGTCGAGAGTCGAGAGTTTCGCCACCACCGGATCGTGGGCGGGCGGCGTGGCCTGGGTGGAGGTGCTGGGGCTGGGCGCGTTGTTCACCGATGTCCTTCGAAGCTGGGCCTGGTCTGCTGCAGGATCGACACTGGTCGATACTCCAACGTTGGCAGTTGCATCGACATGTGTCAACATTGAGGCTGGTCTATGGAAGTGAACGGGAGGTGACCGAGGTGAGCATCACGACAATGAGCACGACGCCTCAGCGAGTGCCACAGGTTTCGGACTGCGGCTCGCCCCCGGTGGTTGCCCTCGAGCGCGAAGAGGCCGAGCGACGCGCAAGCCTGCTGAAAGCTCTCGCCGACCCGGTCCGCTTGCAGCTGCTCAGCATCATCAGCGCCTCCCCGAACCAGGAAGCTTGCGTCTGCGACATGACTGAGGCCGTCCCGGTGTCACAGCCCACCGTCAGCCACCACCTCAAGACGCTGGTCGACGCCGGCATCGTCACCCGTGAGCGTCGGGGCACCTGGGCCTGGTTCCGCCTCGACACCAAGGCCCTCGAGGGGATCCGGGCCTTCCTCGGCTGAGCGCGATCGAGGCGCGCTCATCGGCCGGATCGCAACGTCCGACCATCGGCACGACCGGTCAGCGGCAGAGCTGCGGCTTGCGCGCGGACTTGCGCGCGGACTTGCGCTCCTGGCAGGCCGTGAGTGCCTCCGTCAGCGTCTGTGGGACCGGCGCAGATGGTGCGCTCTCCGTCGTCCCCTACAGGCCGGTGTGGGCTTCGAGGCGGCCGGAGTCGACGGCGTCGACGAGCGCTTGGTAGTCGCGTTCGTTCTGGTCGGCGTAGGCCACGGAGAAGTTGGCGATCGCCTCGTCGAAGGTCTCGCTCGCGCCCAGGTAGGACGCGATCGCGATGCGGTCGCCGGAGCGCGCGTGGGCGCGGGCCAAGGTCGCCCCACACAGTCGTCCGTATGCCGTCATGGCGTCTGCGTGGAGTGTCTCGACGTCGGCGGAGCCCTTCCAGTCGCGCAGCTGGCGAAGGTAGAAGTCGCGTACTTGACCGTCGAATCCGGTGACGCGTTGCCAACCGAGGAAGATGTCGCTGGCGGCCTGCATCAGCCGTTGTCCGGCGACGACGCGCTGTCCGTGGTTGGCGTATCTGCTCTTGCCCACGAACCTCTCAAGGACGGACGCCTCGGCCTCTTTGGCCTGCAGGAAGAGGGGGTCCTGGTTGTCCCTGCCGAGCAGGAGCAGGATCCAGGCCCGCGTCCCGACGCTGCCGACGCCGACCACCTTGCGGGCGGCGTGGACGTAGTGGAAGGACTCCAGCAGCTCTCGCCGGTCGGTTTCGAGGGTGCGCCGATACGAGCGGATCAGTGCCTGCAACTCTCCCTCGATACCGTCTCGAGCTGAGCCCGGCGGTACCAGGTCCTCGATCGGCACGATGAGGGGCGCGTCGGAGAGGATGCGGCGATGCCCGTCGACCTCATGCGTGAGCTTGCTGAAGGCCTGCATGCTGTCACGGGTGCGGGCTTTGGCCACGTTCGCCTTCGTCTTCTTCCGCTGCTTCTTCGACACGCTGCCCTTGAGCGTGTCGTACAGCGTCTCGACGTCGATGTGTGCGTACCAGACGTCGAGGTTGCGCTCCGTCGCGAACAGCCGCATGCGTGTCCGGTACTCGGCCACACAGTCTCGAACGATCTGCCAACGCTCCTCCGGAGCGAAGCCGCGTTCTCGACCGGCGATCTCCAAACTCGCCGCGAGCCGCTTGACATCCCATTCCCAAGGTCCCGGAAGTGACTCGTCGAAGTCGTTGATGTCGAACATCAACCGGCGCTCGGGCGAGGCGAAAACGCCGAAGTTCGACAGGTGGGCATCCCCGCAGAGCTGGGTGTTCAGCCCTGACAGGGGAGTGGCGGCAAGGTCGTTGGCCATGATGAGGGCTGCGCCCCGGTAGAAGGTGAACGGCGAGACCAGCATTCGTCCGTAGCGCACGGGCACCAGTTCAGGAACCCTGCTGAGGCCTTGCCCCTCCAGCAGGGCGATCGGATCGGGTCGGTCCAAGGCGGGATGCCAACGACCGTGGCTGTTGCGGGGCGTCTCGTTGCGAGCCGCCCTGCCCTTGGCTACCCGCTCGTCGACGCTGAGGTGCGTCAGCTTGGGTGCTGCTTTGGCGCCGGGAGGGCTTGGCGTTGTTGCGGGTCTGATCGTGGTGGTCACGAGGTGCTCCTCACACACGACGCCTTCAGGAAGAAGCGCGTCTCTTTCGCGTCTGTTGACGACCCCGAGAACGAAGACCGGCGTATTGGCACAGTGGTGTGGTCGAGGTCGGGCATGGTCCTCCGAGTCGGGAGCACCGGCACCGCACCGCAGTTGGGCACACTCTGCAGCACTCGAAACCCCCACGATGGCATCCAACGGCCTGCGCCGAATCATCCTTAAGGGGTGAGGGAGCGGTCGAGCCCTGCCCGGCAGCCGTTTCACGACTTCCTTCGGCGTCGGCGATTCGGCTGACGCCCTCATGGTCGTGACGGCGGCTGCGAACCGGTGGACTGTGGATCGCCCCCGGGGCGCCATTGCACGTCCAGCGGGCCTCTGCGGCCGCGACCCCGCTGCGGCCTCCGCCGCGACCCCGCAGCACATAGGCGATGCCGACGGCGATGAGGCCGCCTGCCACCGGTCCGATCAGATACGCCCACCACGAGGTCCAGTCGCCCTTGACGAGAGCCGGGCCGAGGGATCGGGCCGGGTTCATCGAGGCACCGCTCACGGGTGAGCCCCACAGCATGGCGCTGGCCGTGGAGATCCCGTTGCCGCGCAGCGTCAGACCGCGCTGCCCTCCTTGCCGAGGAATGCCCCTCGCGGCATAGAAAGGCGTTCTGCGCGGTCGGGTCTGGCGTGGCGAACGTCCTCCTGATGCGCTTGTCGGGCTTGGTGTCCCACACACATGAAGGAGGACGTTCATGAACAACGGTAGTGGCGTTTCGCGCGGCGACCGCAACCGCAACGCTCGGCTTTCTCGGCTGCGTGCGGCGGTCCCGACGACGAACGCGATCGTGGGGATCGAGCTGGCCGACCGCAAGCAGATGCTCCCGGGGCTGTTCGGGCACATCTCGGGTGGAGCGCGGAGGCTGTGGCGGCCCGTGAGAAGCGCCGGACCCGGCGCCGGCGTTTCTGGTGGTGGCGCCGGGTCGAGCAGGTTCTGTCAGCCGATGGTGGCCTGGTAGGTGAGGATCTCGGTGCCGTTGCCCTCGTCGCCGTTGTCAGGCGCGACGCGCATGGTCAGCTGCTTGCCGTCGGCGGTCATCTTGAACGGGTTGCGGGTGGCTACGTGTCCCGCGGTGGACCACTTCTGGAACGGAATGTCGCGGGTGACCTGCTCGGTGGTGAGGTCGAGCATGGCGATGCCGCCGAGCTCGTAGGTGGCGGCGGTTCCTCCTGCGGCCGGGGTCTGGGGGAGGTTGGTGACGCCCGCGCAGAGCATCTTGGAGTTGGGGACGTACTGGCAGTCCTGGTAGTCGATGAAGAAGTTGGGGTTGTCCCAGGTCTTCAGCTGTTTGCCTTGGAGGTTCCATTCGGCGAACCGCCGCGAGCCCCAGGTGTTGCCGACCAGGTGGCCGGTCTGCTTGTCCATGACGATGCCGCCGAAATGGTCCTTGACCTCGAACTGCTTGCGGACCGCGAGGCTCTCGGCGTCGACGCGGTAGATGATGGCGCTCGAGTTCGGGCGGTACTGGGCGACCGGCACCCACACGTTCTTGCCATCGAAGTCGATGCCACCGGGGTGGTACATGTCGCCCTCGCCGAGAGTGATGTCCTTTTGCAGATGGCCCTGCCGGTCCATGACGAAGAGGTGGCCGATGCCTTTGCCCGGGGTGCGGTCGTAGCCGCCCTGTGGAGTGGGGTACTTGACCGTCGGCTCGAGGATCTGGACGGCGGAGAGGAAGACGTGGTCGGGGGTGAAGGCGATGCCCTCGGTGTGGAATGTCGGGAAGTTGAGCTTGAGCTTGCTGGTCAGCTGCCAGTTCGTGTTGCCAGTGACCTTGCCGAAGTCGTCCGCCAATGCGGTGTCTGTGGCGTGGTGCGACGCGTTGTTCTCGGCTGCGTGAGCGGTCGCGACTGCGGCGCCGCCAACCGCGACGGCCGCAGCCGCTGTCAGTGCGTAGATCTGGGTACGGATGCGGTTCATGGGAGTCTCTCGGGTCGGGGAAGCCCTGTCGGACCGTGACGCTACGCACGCGGGGTGAACAGGACGGGTCGGTGAGCCCACGAGTGCCCGAACAGCGGGCCTGCCCGGTCCGAGGTGGTGACAGGTGGGGCACACAACACGGCCGGGTCCTGGACCCGCAACGGCCACGCTCTCGGTCCAGCGTGTCGCGGGAGGGGACCGACTCCCTCCGGAGTCCCCCCGGCAACGCGGGTGGTGACCCCTGTCTTCGCGAAAGGAGCCAGATGTGGCGGGCAAGTTCGAGGTGTACAGGGACTCGTCCTCCAAGTACCGGTGGCAGCTTGAGGCCGGCAACGGCGAGGTGGTCGCCACCGGTGAGGCCTACGAGTCGAAGGACGGCGCGGTCAGGGGCACGGAGGCCGTGCAGCGCGCCGCCGCCGGCGCCACCGTCACCGACCTGACCTGACCGAGGCCGCCGGCAGAGCGCCTATACGCGGCGGGGCTCTGCCGCCGTGGGAAGCCGCGCGGTTGGGCCTGCTTGTCGTAGTCATCCAGGACGAGCGGTTCCACTACGACTACGTGCTCGAGTCCGGCTGGGGTCTGCTCTACCTCGTCCTGGTCACCGTGCCGCTGGTCCGGCTTGCCGTCCGCCCGGGCGCCCCGGTCGCGCTGGCGCAGCTTGGCCTCGTCACGCTGGTTGTGCTGATCGGCGCGGGGGGCGGCTCCTGGGCGCAGGGCTGGAATGGCCTGGCTCTGGCCGTGACGGCATGGCTGCTGACCTGGCTTGGGCCGCGTCAGCGGCTGCGGTGGGGCCGCGTCGACCTCCCGTTGTCCTTCTTGGCGCTGCTCGGTCTACCGGCCGTGGTCGCCTACGGGGCACCGCTGGTTGGCAACACGAGCGACGACGA
The DNA here is from genome assembly GCF_052114705.1 of Terrabacter sp. 2YAF2. Lineage (NCBI taxonomy): Bacteria > Bacillati > Actinomycetota > Actinomycetes > Micrococcales > Intrasporangiaceae > Terrabacter > Terrabacter sp. 2YAF2. The sequence goes on along the minus strand of NZ_JBFRFG010000032.1, from coordinate 18,399 downwards.
AGTCACCAACGGCGTCTCGCACTACCCGACGCAGGCTTCGCTGGCCTTGGCGCTGGTGGCTCTGGCGTCTCTCGCCGCCGTGACGTCCAGTCGTCTCCCTGCCTGGACGGCAGCGTTCTGCGGGTGCTGGCTGGGGCTGGAGTCGATCGTGTACCCCGACGTCGCGGCGAGCCTCGGTACCGTCGGGGGAGCCTTCACCGTCGGCTGGAGTGTGCTGCTGCTCGCCGTGGAAAGAGCCGCCGGCCCCGCCGAAGCGTCGCGCGCGCGACTCGCGCGTCCACGTGAAATCCGTCGTCCTGCGATCTAGCTCCTGCCCCCGACATCTCTTTGGATGAGAGGCACCTGGCGCCCGGTGCTGGCGTCCACCACGGCCCGGTCGCCTATCGGCCGGCTGAGACGCACGACGACCAGATCACTGCACGACGGCGCGGCATCGCCCACGGGAGGGACGGCACTCAGTGCGATCCGCACTTGCTCGGCCGATTCCAAAATGCGTGAGCCGTAGGGCTGTCGGCGGCATGCGTCGGCGGACAACGTGATCGATGTCGACTCGGCCCCCGTCACGATTCCTTCATGGAATGTCACGGGCGGGTTAGGTGCCGGCGCCGCGCAGGCCGTAACGGCATACACAATGAACAGCAGGGCGGTCCCGAACCGGAGCCGCCACAGCGAGTCTGACGTCACGGTGGTTCGACACTCGGAAGCACCGAAAGGTTGCGCAAACGCGCGGCCTGAGCTGGGTGAACCGTGCGACCCGGTGATGAGCGTGAAACAGGTCCCAACCGACGAAGGCCACGTCCTCGTCGACGCAAGGCCGTGCGGGCCACCGTTCTCGAACTTTGTCGCGACGGGATGTCACATCCGGGCTGTGGCCGGTGTCTTGATGTCGACGCAAACCCGACGTTCCCCAGAGGAGGAACCATGACCACCAGGATCCAGCCGAAGCCGATCACCGGAGCCTACGGCGCGATGGTGAAAGCCTTCAGCCGCAAGATGTTCGGCAAGGTGCCCCAATCGCTTGGCGTCATGTGGCACCACGTCCCGGCGCTCAAGGCCGGCATGCGCTTCGGCCAGCAGCTGCAGAAGTGGGACGCGTGTGACGAGGGCCTCAAGTCGTTCGCGCACATGGCTGTCGCCTCGTTCGTCGGGTGCACGTGGTGCCTCGACTTCAACTACTTCATGGCCCAGAACCACGGGCTCGACGTCGAGCGGGCGCGGGAGATCCCGCGGTGGCGCGAGTCCGACGTCTTCACGCCGCTCGAGCGGGAGGTCATGGGCTACGCCGAGGCGATGACCCAGACGCCGCCCACGGTCACCGACGAGATGGTCGAGAGCCTCGCCGGTCAGCTCGGTGAGGCCGCGCTCGTCGAGCTGACGACGGTCATCGGCTATGCCAACCTCACGACGCGCTCGAACGTCGCCCTCGGCATCGAGTCGGAGGGCTTCGCGTCGGCGTGCGGTCTCAAGCCGATGGCGGAGCGCTCCGCCGTACGCTCGACCGCATGAGCAGGGACCCGTTCCTCGACCACCGCAGCCTGCTCTTCACGGTCGCCTACGAGATGCTCGGGTCGGCGGCCGACGCCGAGGACGTCGTGCAGGAGACGTGGCTGCGGTGGGCCGACCTCGGTGACGACGCGCGCGGCGAGGTGCGCGACCCGCGGGCCTACCTCGTGCGGATCGTCACCCGGCAGGCGCTCAACCGGCTGCGGACCCTTGCCCGCCGGCGGGAGGACTACGTCGGCGAGTGGCTGCCGGAGCCGCTGCTCACGAGCCCGGACGTCGCCGAGGACGTCGAGCTCGCCGAGAGCGTGTCGATCGCGATGCTCACGGTGCTGGAGACGCTGACCCCGACCGAGCGGGCGGTCTTCGTGCTGCGCGAGGTCTTCGACGTGCCCTACGACGAGATCGCGGAGGCGGTGGGCAAGGCGACGGCGACGGTGCGCCAGGTGGCCCACCGCGCGCGGGGGCACGTGGCGGCCCGTCGACCCCGGGTGGCGGTCGACCGGTCGGAGCAGGAGCAGGTGCTCGAGCGCTTCATGGCCGCGGTGACGACCGGCGACGTGCAGAGCCTGCTCGAGGTGCTTGCCCCCGATGTCGTCCTCGTCGCCGACGGTGGCGGGCTGGCGCAGGCAGTGCGGCATCCGGTCACCGGTGCCCAGCGGGTGGCCAAGTTCCTGTCGGCCTTCCCCCGCGTCGGCGACGGGGCGCAGATCGCCACCTTGTCGCTCAACGGCGGCCGTGCGGTGCGGATCGACTTGCCCGCCTTCGGGACGACGGTCGTCAGCGTGGCCGTCGAGGACGGCCGGATCACCCACGTCTACGCCATGCGCAACCCGACCAAGCTCGAGCGGCTGGAGCAGGAGGCCGAGCTGACCCGTTGACCCGCCTCACGGCATACGCGATCGGTGGGGGGGCCGGCTCGGCGTCGAGAGCGCCGCTATGGTCGCGGATGGGGCAGGCTCGACGCATCGTCGAGCCTGCTGACTGGTTGCTGACCCGGGTCGAGCGCGGCAACCCGCGGACCCGGATCGACGAGCTGCACGGTGAGCGAGTGTGGTCCGAGGGCAACCACGCGGTCCGCGGATCCGCGGCGCGACGTACCTCCGCGGTGCACGGCGCGATCGAGGCGACGGGGCCGGGCGACCTCGTGCTCTTCCCCGACTGTCAGGGCGACGCCGACGAACGGCCGAGCCCGGCAGCGAGATGGTCGGGGTGCGGTCCCGCGCGGACCAGCGAGGCGTCGCGCCTTTCGCGGCAAATGAGGATGTTCGCTTGCCTGCCTCGTCACCGCGGTGCGGCGGCCCTGTCATGTGTCGCGCGTCCCGTGCCGCAATTATCCGCCTTTCGGGCTCTTCGTCCCCTCCCCGCCGTGGTGCGCGTCGTTGCGCCAAGCGGTTGCAGGTCGATTGCGCGACCGGGGACACGCCGCACCATCATCAGCGACGGCGCGAGACATGCGCCCCTAACGGAAGGCACCAGCCATGATCGACGCCACCACCGCGAACGCCGACACGGAGTTCGCCGACTACGACGTGTTCGCGGCCGCACGCTGGCTTGGCGAGCTCCACAACAGCACGGCGAAAGCGGGCTCGCTCACCGAGGTCGAGTGGCAGTGCCGAACGTGGGGGAGCGGGCGAGGTCGCGGAGACCATTACGACACCGCATGTTCACGATTGTCGCAACGGTCTTCAACCTCGAGCCGTGGCGCAACCGTGATGGGCGAGACGAGCTCGTCGTCGCGACGCCCCTTTCGACGTCCCCCCGCGTCGCCGCGCTCATCGACCGCCTCGGCGACGACCCGGCGGACTGGCCATGGTTCACTGAGGAGGCCGAGGGCCGCGAGCTCGACGCCGCAGCCGAAGTCCTCGACGTTCCAACGGAGGTCTTCGCCGCTGACCCGCACCTGCGTAGGGCGATTGGCCTGCGCTGACACGCCAGCAGCCGGCACATCACGGGCCATCGTGGAAGCGTTGCTTGCGAGGAACCGGGGAGTCCCACTTCCGGCACACCGGTTGCTGTGATCCAGGGGGTCCACTGCTGGAGGTGGCGGGTGAGCCGCTCCAATGGTGCGACGCATCGGAGCTCATCACGCTTGGACGGCTCGGTGGGCATGACCTCCGGGACCGATACGTCTGCAGTCACGATGTCCGAGACCACGGACATGTGGGTCGAGGACTCGGCTCGTCTGGACGCCGGCGTCGTGAGTGTCGTGCGGGGTGCAGTGGTGCGCCCCCTTCGTGCCCCCTTCGCGCCCGGCGACGCTCTCCTGAAGGCGTGCCGGATGTGTGCCGCGTCGGCGGGTCGGCGATAGGACGCCGTCGGCCACGGAGCTGTTAGGCGCAGTTGGTGGCTGCGCAGTGCCGCTCGTCGAGCTTCTCGAAAGGTGGCTGGACTATGCCGTTCTGTGCGTCCTGTTCAAGGGGCGGCTCTCCTTCCCGGCTACTGGCCGATCAGCCCCTCGAGGCCGACCGGGCGTAGGCCTCCGCGACGTTGAACACCTTGCGGACATACGCGTCAGAGGCGTTGTAGTGCAGCACGGCTTGCGTCCAGTCGGCGCCGTCCCGGAGGTCGAGTCCCCTGAGCACAGGTGTCGCGCCGCCCCCCATGCCGCATCGTCGATGTCAGACGGGTCTGCGACGCCGTCCGCGTCCGCGTCAGCGCCGAAGGTGCGCCACGAGCCGGGAAGGAACTGCATCGGACCGATGGCATGCTCCCAGGTGTCGTCGGCGTGCACGCGTGCTCCGCCCGGGTCGGGCCGGATCGCAGCCACCCCGCCTTCGCCGTCGAGCGCGGGGCCGACGATCGGCCGGGAGGTGCGCCCGTCCTCCAGCAGACGAGTTCCGGCGATCGTCCCGTGGGCGGACTCCACCTCACCGATGGCTGCCAGCGTCGCCCAGCCCACGTGGCACCCGGGGCGCGCCGTCGACTCGAGGATCGAGGCCCTGCCGTAGGCGCGCAGTGCCACGAGAGGGATCCCGGTGCGCTTAGCGGTGTGCGCCGACCACATCGGGTCGGGTGCGACCACGAGCCCTTTGGCGTTTGCATCGTGGTGGGCCCTCGTCGGCGCTGCGTCGGCATCACTCATAGCGGGCGCGGTCAGGGCGGTGGTGTCGACGATGTCGACGAGGGACCTCGACGCCGGCTCCTCGACGACACTCTCGGACCGGTGGCCAGCAAGCCACGCCGTGCCGAGGAGGACGAGGGGGAGGACGAGTACGGCTGCGTGAGCCAAGCGGGGGCGGGGGCGTTGTTGTGAACGGATGGGCACCGCTAGCAGAACCGGCCGGTGAGGTCGTCGGCCCTGCGCTGGGCCGGCACCGCTAGGTCGGCCCCCACGGCCGCACAGGACCAGACATTCAAGGAAGTGCTTCGCATACCGCCATCTTGGCGGACCAGGCCCCAGCGCTGCGCCGACGTTCGCACCGACGGCATGTCCGCAGGACTTCGGCGCCGCCGACGGTCGTGCGGCCGAACGTCCAATGAGCGGCATTATCGTGCGTTGGGTGTCGACCCGCCCCGGCCATCTTGAGCCATGGCTGAACGTCGGTGGTCAGAGCAGGGATGCGGTGAGGTCCTGCTCGCCGTGCTCGACCCCGACGGGAAATGGCGTTCGGCAATACCTTCTCGTCAGTCTCGTAGATGATGGCGCATCTGATGTTCCGGAAATGGAGGACTCCCGCGGTGCCTCAACCTTTGACTCGAGCACACGACAACCGGAAGAGGCGCGCGAGTCTCGCAGCCGTGATGGGGGTGCTTGTAGCTATATTCGCGAGCTCCATTGGAGTGCTCTCACGCCAAGCCTGGCCAACCTTCTGGGGTGTAGCCGCTGTCTTCATCACCGTTGAAATCGGGCTTCTCGTCAAGATTTCGCGCCTAGCCAATAAGTAGGGTCAGTCCACGCAGAGCGGCAGGAGCGGAAGGGCTCAACGGGAGATCAGCCATCCATCGAGCGGGCGTGCCGGAGGGCCCCTGTGACCGCCAGTTCAAGCCCGGCCACTGCGAGCAGGATGGTCGTCGCCAGCGCGCCACCAGCCAAAGCGATGAACGCGAATAGGAGGAGAGCGGCTCCCGCAAAGACCAGGGCCATACCGGGGACGATATCCGCCGCGAGCGTTTCCCGATCGCATCGCGGCATGTGCGTGCGTCCCCGTCCTCGCTCGTACAGGATTGCGGCATGGCCGAGCAGCAGTGGTTTGCGGTCCGGACGATCGTCGCCAACAACGAGAACCAGCCTTGGGGGCCGCGGGATCTGGATCCGGGTGAGATCGACTACGAAGAGCGCATCACGCTGTGGAAGGCCGAGAGCGTTGATGCAGCCATCGCGATGGCGCAGGACGAGTGTGAGCACTACGTCGACGACTTGGGAGGTGAGGTGCTGGGGTTGAGCCAGGCCTATGCGCTGGCGATGAAGCCGGGGCACGGGGTCGAGGTGTTCTCGCTCATTCGTCGCAGCGGGCTTCTGCCCGGCGCGTACCTCGATCGGCACTTCGACGCCGGGCGCGAGCATCAGTCGAGTCAGTCCGACTGACCTGACCGCGGCAGAAGAGGACGTTTGCCACCCACCATGCTGCGGGGGAGTCGGATTGGCGATCTGCTGGCCATAGGCATGAGAGCATCCGCTCATGCCCGACGATCGCCATGAGGAGCGCCGGCTTTCCTTCGCCCAGCGTGCCGGTCGACGTTGGCCTCACGCGCTGATGCCATGCGCGACGCTTGGCGTTCTCGGACTACTGCTCGAGCGCCGGTGGGATTGGACCCTCCTCACCCGTGCTTTGAGCTTGTCAGTTCCCATCGGCGCGACGAGTGTGATCTTGGCACTCATGCTTGGCGTATTTCCGAAAAGGCGGCCGGGAGGCAGTCAGGGGCCGTTCCGCCGGCGCACCTCGCCCGAAGAATGACCGCACGCTAAGCGGCAATTGCGGACGGGCCTGCCCGCCTCAAATGGTCGTTTATCAAGGTGCCGGTGAGCCTTGGCCCCGCAACGCTTGTCTAACGGTTTTACTGCGGCGCTCGAGGGACGGGGTTCGTGTGCCAACGTTCCTCCTACAGGTATGGAGCTGCTCGAGGAGCCCCGATGCGACGACGCACAGCGAATAGTTGGATTTTGGCCGGCCTGCTGGGCCTAGCTCTCGGGGCCTGCGCATCAAGCCAGACACCATCTCCCGGTGGATCGGCACCGGCGCCGGCCTTCTCCCTTTCGACACACTGTGGCATCGACGATCTGCAGATCGATGGCCAGTGGTACGAGCGCCAAGGCGGACGCCTCGTCGACGACGATGGAAACCCGCCAAACAGCCAGGGCAATCCCTGGCAGGTCGGCACCGTCGTCAAGTCAGGAAGCTCGGTGACGTTCACCGACAGCGCCGGACACAGGGAAACGTTCACGCTCAGGCGTGGTGCGACAGGGCCAAAGAAGGGTTGTGCCTGACCGGCAGTTTGCGACTCGGCCCTGCGTCGATGAAGCGCGCAGAGCGGCAGATGAGGGCGTTCCTAACCGGCAGCCTTCAGCTTGTTGAGTTCGGTGGCGATGCGCGTACGGAGCTCGACATGGCGGGGCCCCAGGGCGGCCTCGGGTCCGTAGAACACTTGTGGGTCGTAGAGCCAGACCGGTTTGCCGATGTGCTCCGGTGGCTCCCACTCGTAACGGGGGAACAGGTGCGCGTGCAGGTATGCGTCGGTGTTACCGAGGATCTCGTAGTTCATACGGCGGAACCCGCTATCGCTGGCACGGCAAGCCGTCTCTACCGCTTGGCCGAGCGTGTCCATGCTGTCGAGGAACTTCAGGCGCTGTCTTTTGGGCAGGTCTGTGAGCCGATCGATGTTCGGGTCGTCCACCAGCAGCACGCAGTACCCGGGGAGGAACTGGGTGTCTCCGATGACGGCATACGACTGCGGCATCTTGACGAGCACAGTGGGGTTCGTCCCGGCTTTTGCGGACCCGATGCGGTCCAGCTTCCAGGCTTCTGCTTCGGTCATCTGCGCTATCAAACACGAGCGTGCCGGCACCGGACTCGACAGACACGGCCCTGCGGGCGATGAACTCGATGCTCGAAGTTCGACCGATTTCGGAGCGGCAGAAGCCGCAGTGGGAGGCGGGGCGCCGTGTCCCCTTCGAGGTCGTGGGATTCCGCAACGGAGGCCAGTACCGGATCACAGACACAAGCAGCAGGCTCGTCCCGGCCCGGGTGATCCAGGCGCCGGCTGCGGACGTTCCCGAGCGAGTTCCTGAACCCGGGCTAGGGGTCCGAGCGAGGCGCGCCTTGCGCGGCAGCCCGGAGCCTCTCGTACTTGGCTACTGTCCGGGAGACCTGCCACACCTGCGCCGTGAACAGCGCCCACGAGACCGTCAGCAGGACGAGGGTGACGACGTCCCCTTCCCCCGCCCAGAAGACGGCCCGCACCAGTCGGACGGCCTCGAGGAGCACGACACCGCCGGTGACGCAGTAGAGCACACCGGCATGCTGCGCGACCCATCGCTGGTAGGAGTTCGGTGGCGCTGGTTCGCGGGTCACGACTGTCCCCTCTGTGGTGGCCCTCCAAGGACCTCACATCGCATGGTGCCAGAGCACCGCCTCGCCGCAGTGAACGTGGGGGTGCTCGTCCACCCGACGTGGTCGGCCGGCGGTGCGCGCACCGCGGCAGTTCCGGATGTTGCTTCTTGCATCCAGGACCTCCGAGCTGAGTGTGCCCCGGCCGCCTGCCGACGCAGTGCAAGTTCTTGCGCGCGAGTGGGGACTTCCCACGCGCGCAAGATCCGTGTCAGGGGTTGCGGGGCTCGCCGCCGTCCAATGGAAGGTGGAACCGGTCGTAGGTGCCGAGGTCAGCGACATGGACGAAGCCGTTGCGGTGGAGGACGGCCACGCTGGCGTTGTTGCCTTTGTTCACGCCGCCGTAGACGTCAGTGGCGCCGAGTTCGTCGCGAGCGTGCCGGGTAGCGAGGGCCACCGCGGCGGTGGCGTATCCGTGGCCGGTGTGGTGTGCGTCGATCCAGTAGCCGAGCGAGTACTTGGGTGGGCTCACCGGGTTGAGGTCGATACGGCCGATGAGCCGACCCTCGAGCAGCACGGCGAACCTGATGTTGCGGTCGGTCGTGTCGGCCCACTCCGCGACGTGCTCCGCCGGAGTGCGGTGGCGCTCCGCCGGGGTCAGGTCCAGGTGCCGGGCGTTGCGGGCGAGCAGGGCGCCGTACTCCCCGGCGAGGTCGTTGGTGAGCGGGGCGAGGGACACGCGCATGGATGCAGTGTCGCCGCCCGGTCAAGCCGTTTCGCAAGCCCGTCGCCCCTGACTCGCGGACTCCGCGCTTGGTCTGTTGTGCTGCGCACGGGCGCGCCCAGCTGAAGCCGCAACCCGCACCTCGGTGGTACCTACTGCCCCGGGTGCCTACACCAGAGGCCGAACAAGCGCGGTACGAGCGCGCGTGTCAGATGAGACACCCCGACGCTCAGCGGCATGAGCGAGCGATTGCAGCGTCGGTGGTGCATATGTCATTGCTCACTCGCGGATCAGGTTCTCCCTGAGAGGATCCACGGGCGCGTTGGGCTGCAGCGCCTTGCGCACTGCCTCCTTCCAGTCCTCCCAGCGGGCCGGGTCCGACTGCAGGTACTGGTGAAAGAGCACCAAGCCCTCGTCCGGCCTGGATTCCATGCCGACGTACACGTCGGTCATGAAGAAGGCAGCCCGATACGCCTGGTCGAGTGTCAGGGTTTCGGGCACATTCGAATCGGACATCACAGTGCGATGTTCCCACTGTCGACCCAAGGGCGTCATCGACACGAGTTGCCCAGCGCAACGAGCGGCATGTCCGGACGTCCCTTCTACGAGGGTTGCGCCCCGCGGAGGTCGTAGGTCGCTCGTGTGGCGAGTGGGGTTGGCGTGTGCGGGTCGTTGCCGGTGAGCCCGGCGATGTCGCGGCGTCCACGGGCCGTCTGCGCACCATCCCCACCTTGACGCACCGGCATCCGGGACTCGCGGGCTCGCGGGTGGTGCCGCATGGACGTTCGCGCGCCGCGCCACCGCGCGCGCAAGGAAGGCTCTAGCGTTGCCTCCGTGGAGCCCGACTCGCCGATACCCCAGCTGACTAAGGACGTCTCCTGGCCTGCGCAGCCGCCACGGAAGCCGGCTGAGCCCCGGGCGCCGGTGGAGTGGAGGCGCAGGGACATCCTCGGCGGGTTCGCCGGCTTGGTGCCCTCACCGCAATCCTGGGTGCGTCGTGGCCCATCATGCGGCGGCCAAGGCCCGGCATCCTGGACTACCTCGCGTTCGGGACGGTGGGCAGCGCCGGCGGACTGCTCGCTCTCGTGGTGTTCGCGGTGGTGGCCGGGCGTGAGCCTCTCAACCCGTTCGCTCGGGCGACGCCCGAGCGGGCACGCGAGATGACGTTCCTGCACGCTGCGTACTTCGCCGGAGCTGCGGCGTTCGCGTTCGCGGCCGCCGCTGACACCTCCGGGTGGATGTGGCCGTACGGCGCGTTCTGGGTCGCGACGGCCGTCTGGCGGGTGCGTGCCGGCTGGCGGGCCGGCTCCCTGTGACCGAGTCAGAGCAGAGGCCCGCGATGCCGCGGCTGCGGTGGGGCCTTCCCACCCGCGAGGAGCTGGCGAAGCCGGGAGCACGCCCGCGGTGGCGCCGGAACGGCGTGATCGTGGGCGGGAAGGCCGTGGCGACCATGGCCGTGTGCCTGCTCCTGCTCGGTGTCACCGACAACGCGGGATACCGCATTCTCGCTTGGGTCGTGTTGGCTTCCGCCGTCCTGGAACTCGTCTACGGGATCGTGCTGAGCACGTTGTCCCGCAAGGCGCACGGCTAAGGAGCCGGGCAGGCGGGTCCTCTGCGTGAACTGCGGGCACGGTTGTGTCCCTGGCTAGGTCCCGTGCGGCACGATGGGTGCTCAGGGGCCTGCCGTGGGCCGGGAAAGGGGATGCAGTGGCCCGTTTCGAGCCGCCCGCACCGAGCGCGTTCCAGCGGTGGGTCGCGGCCCATGGGCGCGTGCTGTACGGCGCCTTCGCTGTGGTGACCGGCGGGTGCGTGTGGTGGCTGGCCGGTGCCGTGCTGTCTCATGACACGCGGGACGTCGTCGGGTCGTCGCTGACCACCCTGAGCTGGGTGTGCCTGACCCTCCAGGTCCGAGTCGTCGTTCGTCATGTCGATCGGTAGGACCGCCGAACGTCGGGCCCCCTGCCGGCCTCGAGCGCCCGGCGCGGCCGTTCATGACCCACGCGTCCATCGGGCACAGTGGCGGTCATGAGCGGAGACCTGGACGAGCGTCTGCGTGCTGCCGCGACGCTAGAGCTCGACGCCCTCGACGACCTGGTGGATCTCGGGTGCGAGCTGGCGGAGGTGGGTCGGCTGTCCGACGCCGAGACGTGCTTCCGGAAGGGGTCCGACCTCGGGTCGGCCACGGCGTCGTTCAACCTGGGCAACTGCCTGGCCGAGCAGGAACGGTGGCTCGAGGCCGTGGCCGCCTACGAGCTCGCGCTGGGCCGCGGCGAGAGCGACGCGTGGCTGAACCTCGGTCTGGTCCTGCACGAGCTCGGTGACCTCGCCGGCGAGATCCACGCCTACCAGGCCGCGGAGGCCGCCGGCGACAGCGGCGGTGCCCTCGGGCTGGCCTTCGCCCTTCGCGAGCAGGGTGACCGGGACGTGGCCATGGAAGCGGCCCTGCGCTCGGCCGCGGCCGGCAACGACACCGGGGCCGCCGTGGTCGCGTGCTGGCAGTGGTGCACCTCGCTCGACCCGCTCTCGAGCCGGCCTTGCGGGCTGGCGCTGACCACTTCCCCGCTGCGCGGGCGGACCTGGGCCATCTGCTCGTCGACACTGGGCGCATCGAAGAGGCGCGTGAGGTGTTCGAGCGGGGCATGAAGCTCGGCGAGGTCGAGAGCATGCTGCCGCTGGGCAACCTGTACGCGGACGTCCTCGACGACGAGCAGGCCGGGGAGGCCGCCTACCGCGCCGGAGCCGCGCACGGGGACGCCCACTCCCACCACAACCTCGCCGTCCTCCTCGAAGAGCAGGGCGACCTTGCTGGCGCGGAGCGCCACTACCGGGCTGCCGTCGAGGGCGGCGACTCCCTCGCCAAGCGCGCACTGTGGGACCTGCGCGGCGACGAAGGCTCCTCCTGAACAGGCCCATCACGCCGAAACCCTCGAAGCCCTTCCCCACGGCGGCATGACAGTGCGTTCGGGCCCAGGCGCCTTCCCCTTGTCAGGATCCCGGCATGGTGCAGCGCATATGGAGTCAGTCTGTGAGTCCGGAGCTCCAGATCAGCAGGCGGTAGACGGCGGCGTCTTGGGCGTACCACTCCCAGGTCAGGGTGGCTTCCGGCGACGGAGCGGGGAACTGCAACGTGGTCTGACCGGCGAGGTCACTGAGGAGGAAGACGCGGTTCATGGCCGACTCGTCGTCCGCTTCCGGGACGTACGGCACGGTTCCGGTACCGCTCGTGAACTCCCAGGGCAGGTCGGGGTGGGGCTCCGAAGGCGCGAACGCTGTGTCCGCGGGTATTCGCGGGCCCGGCCGAAGAGCACGACGGAGAGACTGCCCTCTGCCACGCCGAAGATCAGGCCGAGCTTGCGGCTGCGGGGTGAGCTGCCGGCCGGTAGGCGCCGGGCCCGGTCCAACCCTGCAGACAGCCCGAGCCACACCGTCGGAGACCCGAAGCTGAGGTCCATCAGGATCGGCACGTCGGGCTCCTTCCAGCGGTTGACCGTGACGATAGCCCGCCGAGCTCGCCCTGGCGGCCAGGTCGGCTCCCGGCCTCGTTGCGGCGGGTTCGACTGCCGGCACGACATGGTGCGGCATCATGACCGCCATGCACCCCAGACGGCGACCGGACTCGGCAGTACGCGAGCGGTGGGTGGCGCCGCGCCGTGGGCTCATCGGCGCGCTGAGCTTGGGGGGCGCGGCTGGGTGGGGGTCGGTTTGGGTGCTCCAGGCGGGGCACGTCCAGCCGCTGCACCGCGCTGCCGCGGCCGTGCTGGCGGTCGGCTACGTCGTGGGCGCGGTGGGAACGCTTCGGAAGGAGGTCCTGCTCGATGATGGCGGCCTGGTCATCGTCCGCGGCTTCCGCCGGACCCGCATCTCGTGGACGGAGGTGCGCGAGCTGCGGGTGCGGGGCCTCGGCATGGGTGGCGGCTGGATCGAGGCGGTGCGGCAGGACGGCCGGGAGACGGTGGTGCCGGCCCCGGTGGAGGCTTTCTCGGCGATGCGGTCCAGCTGGCAGCGCGCCGCCGGGGCCCGGCCATGACGCTTCCCCCGCAGGAACAACCCGATGTGTCGCAACCCGGTCGGCACAGGAGCCCGGGACTCGGCACTCGTCCGAGCGTCTCGGTCTGGCTGACCCACCCGCTCAACGGGCTCACGCTGGCGCTGATCGGCTGGGTGGCCTGGCCCTTGGTCGCCACCAGCACCGACGGCCTGAGGGACCTCCCCGACGTCATCCTCTCCCTCGGCATGCTCGCCGTCCCGGTGGTCGCCTTCCTCTGGTCTGGCCCACACGGCTGACCCTCACGGATGAGTCCCTGACCGTCAGCCGCCTGCTGCGACATGACGAGACGCTGCCGATCCGCGACATCACCGCGGTCAGCGCCGGCTACATGCCCAAAGCTGGTGTTCGCGTCGCGATCAGCGGTACACCGCGTTTTCAAGTCGGGCTCGCACCGGGCCCGTTCGAGGAGGACCTCCTGCTTCGCCGGCTCGGGCGCCGCCTCGAGCAGCTGGACATGACCCGCGTCATCGCCGACGAGAAGACCCGACGCGTCCTGGGCATCCCGGGCGGCGGCCTACGCGACCCGTGGACTCCGCCGCGAGACCACCTGCCGTGCCCGAGCTGCGGGCACCCGGACTACGAGCACGGCGGCAGCCCCGTGCCGGCGGCCGTCAAAGGTGCCTGCGCCGAATGCGTGTACTCCCGGATGGGGACCCCGCGGCGTGAGCAACGTGAGCCGTGCAAGCGGCAGTTCGGGTCCTGGTAGAACGCGCCGAACGGCTCCGCCGGCCGCGCCGAGGACCATTTCGCTCCGTCCCTGGTCTTCGTGCACTCGGGCGAGCGGTGGCGGACCATGGGCTCCCCGGCCGCCGCCGGGCCGGCGACCAGGGGCGCTGGACCGGCGCGCCCACCTGACGCATGCCCCCTGTACCGCGACGCGCTCCATCTGCGGCATGGTCGGGCGATCGTCGTCGCCCTCAGAGCGGCAGGAGCGAGCGTTGGTCTGCCCGTGACAGACCACACGGGACCCGCCTCCGGCAGAATCGCAAAGTGACTCGTGATGGCGATGAGGATCCCGCCGATCGCCCGCGCTCGAGGACGGGAGCAGTGCGTCCGCCTTGGACTGCGCTGACGGCCACGGGTGATCCGTGGGACCCGGCCAAGCTCTTCGTGCTTTGGCGTCCGAGAAGGGGCCCTGACGGATCTCCGATACTTTCGGACAGCCCACTTCTCGACGGACACCCTGGTGTCGTCGTCGACTCCTCATGGCAGGACGTCGGGGTGGTCTGGGTCGGACTCGAACACGATGAGGTCACTACGGCGTCGTTCTTCGACACTCGGGACCTAGAACAGGTAGCGGCGGAAAGGTTCGCGCGAGCGGTGCTGAATGCCGATGCTATTGCGCCGAAAGATGATTCGGGGCACTGCGCCTAGCCCTCCGGGGCCGTTCAGGAGCCAATGGATTCGGGTCGGCTGAAGCTCTCATCGCGGCATGAGCGGACTGCTCGTCAGGCCGGATGCGGGTTACTTCGGCGCGTCTGGCGCCCAGTACACGGTGGCCCGCCACCAGGTGCCGTGCACGTTGACCTCGTCGCTTCCAATGCTGACGTCGAGGAGATCCGCGGGGCGGATACCTTGCGACTCGATCGTGTCTGCCAGCCGTCGAAGGAGCAGCGGCAAGTCAGGCCCCGATGGCCCTTCCGCATTGCTCAGGCTGAAATGCCGGCACGTGTACTCCTCTTCGATCACGGACTGAGTCTGGCACCGCGAGCAATCCGTTTTGCGGCAGGATCGGGCGAGCGTAGCCGCCCTCAACGCGGCAGTTGAGGACGTTCGCTGGCGACTTCCGTCGGCTGCCCTGACATCTGAGGTAGACCACTTCTATGTCGTCCGAGGAACCTATGTCGTCCGAGGAGCATTGGCCGCGAGATCCAAGGCTCGACCCGTATCGGGACGCCGTCTGGGAACTGAGCAGAAACGGCCAAGCGGAAGCACATCTCCTCACCCAGGTGACGCACTATCGCAGCTGGCCTTTCGGCCGCCAACGTCATGAGTGGCTGTGGTGCAAGGTTTGCTGGCTCGACGGCCGGCAGGGTCCGCCCGAGGAAGACTACGGGCCTGGGTGGTACACCGTCGCCGAGCTTGAGCAAGGAAAGTTCGAGAGTGCGTACGACAGCGGGGGCGCGTTCGATGCAAGGCCGCTGGAAGGTGTGGTGCGCGATCAAATCTGGGCTCGGTACGGCCCGCCGTGACGTCGCGACTTGCGGCATGACCGGACGTCCCGTCGTGAAGGCGGCGACCTTGGAGCCAACTCGAACAGGCGGAACTGATTCAGCGCGGCACGGCGAGGTCGGCCGGTCACGACTGGGTAGCAAGGCAGCGACACGGACACCTCGGCGGTCGGGACCATTTGTAGTGGGGGTGTGACCTCGCACGCCCCGCCTGACCCTCGTGAGTGGCACGGCTATGACGACAGTCCGAGACACACTGCGTTGAGGGTGGTGGGGGTAGTCCTCTGCGGCCTGTTCGCGGTCGACGCTTCTTGGCCCTCTTCATCGCTGGGAGCCCTTCGGAACCGTGTCCGCCGGGCTCGGGGCCGGGTGTCTGTGGCCCGGAACCCATGACGTTCGCCGCCTTCGGGCTGGGCTTCCTAGTCGCCGCGGCATTCTGTGCGGGGTGGTCGGCATGGTGGTCATGGCGGGATGGGCGCTACAGATTTCAGGCTCCGCCAGATTGGCCTACACCTCCCACGGGATGGCGTCCGCCGCCTGGTTGGACCCCCTCGTTGGACTTTCCCAAGGCCCCGCAAGGGTGGCGCTTCTGGCAATGACAAAGTGCCCCCGTCTCTGCGCTATTTAGCTCACGATCTGCGGCATATCCGCACGTTCGATTCGCCATCGAGTCCGCCGTTTCAAGTTCGAGGCCGCTTCGCCAGCCAAACGGCGAAGTCGCGAATAAGGCCTGCCACGGGGCCCTCCGAGTCTGGGCGATTGGGATTGCGCCGGTGAGGTAGGTCCGCCAAGAGCGCGCGACCGGTGTCGTCTGCAATGACGGCCAGATCGTCGACGCGAAGAAGTTGCCGAAGGCGTGACTCCTTGATCCGTGTGGACCACCCGAAGGCGCAGTGCCTCTCGAACGCCGACCGTTCCTCGTCGGTAGCCGCCGGGCCATCGAGGTACCCCCATCTATCGGCCTCTGGCCACTGGCGGTCGCGCCTGTATGCCTGGGCCAGGAGAGCGCGAATTTCTTTGTTGTGTGGATAGGTCGTGACGAGCCCCTTAAGCCGGTCTCGTGCTTTTCGCGCGTCTCCTTGCTCTAGGTCCAGCTTTGCCCTCGTCAGCCCGTCCATGAGGCACAGAATGCCCTCTTGGCGTCAGCAAGTACGGTCGACTTGCGGCATGAGCGTGCGACGCTCGGCTCCATCAGTCGCTGTTCCCAGCGCCGGCCTGCTGGCCAATCTGCCGCCGGTGCCTCACCACCTGGACCAATAGACGCACGCTCAGCATCACTGCGCTCACGAAGGACACGAGACCGATGAAGACGCAACTCATGATCAGCATTCCGGCCGCGTCAGTGCCATCGTCTGGCTCGCTGGCCAGGTCGCCGATGAGCCAGAGGCACGCGCCGGTGGCGGCCAGGCACCAGACAACGACGATGATCGATCCCACGCGACCCTTCATGGCGCTCCCTCCTGACGGGATGCTGGATTCACGAGATGCGGACCCGAATACTACGGCGGACCAACGCGCTCCTCGGTCACTACGGGACTGCGGCCTTCCCTATTTGAGCGAGAGTCCCAGCACAGCGGCTACTTAGAGACTGGTTGCAGGATCGGTGTCCGGCCAGACTCGGTCCAGGTGCTCGGCGAGACACTCTCAGATGCGGCTGCCCACCGGCGTCATTGGTGTGGCTCTCTCATGGCATGCGCTCTTGTCGGGCACCGCGCGAGGAGAGGCTCTAAAGGGGTTTGTTCTGCTCAAAGTAGCGATGCCCTCCCCGCTTCCACATCACTGAGTGAACAAGGAGGTGCACGGGCTATGGGTGTGATCATCGGGATGGACCCGCACAAGCGCTCGGCTACGATCGAGGTCATCGACCAGACCGGGCGAGTACTGCAGGTGGGGCGGTTCGACACCAACGAGGCCGGCTACGCGGCGATGCTCGCCGCGGGCTGAGGCCACGGCGCGATCGGGGAGCGGGTGTGGGCGGTCGAGGGCTGCAACGGCATCGGCCGGCACATCGCGCACCGCCTCGTCCACGACGGGGAACGAGTGCTCGACGCGCCGACGAAGCTGTCGGCGCAGGTGCGGGTCTTCGCCACCGGCAACGCCCGCAAGACCGACCCGGTCGATGCGCACTCGGTCGCCCTCGCCGCGTTGTACGCTCCCGCGGAGCCCGGCCTGCGCCCGGTGCTCGTCGAGGATGACCTGGTCGTGCTGGGGATGATGGTCGACCGCCGCGACGAGCTGGGCCGGGCCCGCACCCAGACGGTCAATCGGCTCCATCGGCTTCTGCTGGAGCTGATTCCGGGCGGGGCGAAGACGCTCCTGTCCGCCCCGCAGGCCCGCGCTCTGGTCGCGAAGGTCAAGCCGCGCGACCTCGTCGGCAAGACGAGGCACTGGCTCGTCGTGGAGCTGATCGGTGAGCTCGAGGTGATCGACCGCAAGATCAAGGCTGCGGAGAAAGAGCTGACCGCGCTCGTCCTCGAGCGCGGCTCCACGCTGTTGGAGCTGACCGGGATCGGCCCGACCGGCGCCGCATGGCTGCTGGCCGACGTCGGGGACATCCACCGCTTCCGGGACAAGGACCGGTTCGCCTCGTGGAACGGCACCGCGCCGCTGGACGCGTCCTCCGGGGCGCAGCAACGCCACCGGCTCTCTCGGGCGGGTAACCGCCGGATCAACCGGACGTTGCACATCATGGCCGTCGTGCAGCTGCGCAACCCGACCCCGGGGCGGGAGTTCTACGACGCCCGCAAGGCCGGCGGGACCCCGTCGATGATGGTCATGCGGTCCCTGGAGAGGCGCCTGTCGAACGTCGTGTACGCGCGGATGCTCGCTGACCAGAGCCGCCGTGAGCACACCCTGCGAACCGGCGAGGTGACGGGTCCGGGAGGGCACCGGGGCAACGTCTCTGACTCCAGCGTGACCGGCTCACAACCCCACACCGGCTCTTCGGAGAAGCCTCTTCCCGGACCCGTCACTACCCAGCGTAGAACCCCAACCCTCGCCAGGTCTTGACCTAAAGGGGTGCCATGAGCGGAAACCAGCCTGCAAGTCGGCGCTCGAGTCGCACAGGACGGTTCGGCTGCTCGCATGCGGGCATCGGTCAACGGGTCTGCGAAAGCGCCTGGGGACCTTCGCGGTGCACCCCTTCGACCAGGATCGGAAGTTGCGCAAGGGCGTCGGTCTTGCGGCGCAGCCGACGTCTGCCGACCACCTTGCGCCGGTGCGGCCGTCGGGTGTTCGTCCGACTGACCGTCACTTGCCACCCGAACCGGAAAAGGAGCCTCCCACCGAGGTTCCAGAGTGCGCCAGCGATCGAAACGAGGGTCAAGTCCGGATCGGTGGTGTACGACGGTGATCCGTTGAGGTCGTTCGTTTAGGCGGTGATCGTGGCGGCGATCAGATCGTTCGGTACCTCCTCGGGCTTGTCGTCGGCGGAGCGCTCGGTGAGGACGGCTCGGGCGTTCTTCAACG
>NZ_JBFRFG010000031.1:0-37647 GCF_052114705.1 Terrabacter sp. 2YAF2 | reverse complement strand
AGTGGGTGGTGTTCCCGTTTGTATCTCGGGAACCGCACAGTGGACGCGTAGCATCTTTGTAAGTCAAGTTATCGGCTTATTAGTACCGGTCAGCTCCACACATTGCTGTGCTTCCACATCCGGCCTATCAACCCAGTAGTCTAGCTGGGAGCCTCTCGCCCTCGCGGGCCTGGAAACCTCATCTTGAAACGTGCTTCCCGCTTAGATGCTTTCAGCGGTTATCACTTCCGAACGTAGCTAATCAGCGGTGCTCTTGGCAGAACAACTGACACACCAGAGGTTCGTCCATCCCGGTCCTCTCGTACTAGGGACAGCCTTTCTCAAGTTTCCTACGCGCACAGCGGATAGGGACCGAACTGTCTCACGACGTTCTAAACCCAGCTCGCGTACCGCTTTAATGGGCGAACAGCCCAACCCTTGGGACCTACTCCAGCCCCAGGATGCGACGAGCCGACATCGAGGTGCCAAACCATGCCGTCGATATGGACTCTTGGGCAAGATCAGCCTGTTATCCCCGGGGTACCTTTTATCCGTTGAGCGACGGCGCTTCCACAAGCCACCGCCGGATCACTAGTCCCGACTTTCGTCCCTGCTCGACATGTCTGTCTCACAGTCAAGCTCCCTTGTGCACTTACACTCGAAACCTGATTACCAACCAGGCTGAGGGAACCTTTGGGCGCCTCCGTTACCTTTTAGGAGGCAACCGCCCCAGTTAAACTACCCACCAGGCACTGTCCCTGATCCGGATCACGGACCGAGGTTAGATATCCAGAACGACCAGAGTGGTATTTCAACGTTGACTCCACCATCACTGACGTGACAGCTTCACAGTCTCCCACCTATCCTACACAAGCCGTACCGAACACCAATACCAAGCTGTAGTAAAGGTCCCGGGGTCTTTCCGTCCTGCTGCGCGTAACGAGCATCTTTACTCGTAGTGCAATTTCGCCGAGTTCGTGGTTGAGACAGTGGAGAAGTCGTTACGCCATTCGTGCAGGTCGGAACTTACCCGACAAGGAATTTCGCTACCTTAGGATGGTTATAGTTACCACCGCCGTTTACTGGCGCTTAAGTTCTCAGCTTCGCCTTGCGGCTAACCGGTCCCCTTAACGTTCCAGCACCGGGCAGGCGTCAGTCCGTATACATCGTCTTGCGACTTGGCACGGACCTGTGTTTTTAGTAAACAGTCGCTTCTCCCTGGTCTCTGCGGCCGATCACGCTTTCGACAGCTAGTGTCGTCACGATCAGGGCCCCCCTTCTCCCGAAGTTACGGGGGTATTTTGCCGAATTCCTTAACCACGATTCACTCGATCGCCTTGGTATTCTCTACCTAACCACCTGAGTCGGTTTGGGGTACGGGCGGCTCGAACCTCGCTAGAAGTTTTTCTCGGCAGCATAGGATCACCCTCTTCCCGCATTCGCGGTCACTATCAGGTCTCAGGCTTATGTGCGATCCGGATTTGCCTGGATCGCGCCCTACACCCTTGGACGTGGACAACCATCGCCACGCGGAGGCTACCTTCCTGCGTCACTCCATCGCTTGACTACTACGAGATCGGGTCGTGCGCTCCACCCGCCCGTTGGACCCGAAGGTCCGGTGGGCGTGCTTCAGGCACTTAGCATCACACGGTTCGTCAGGGGCGGTCCTTCGCCGGTTCCGGAATATCAACCGGATGTCCATCGACTACGCCTGTCGGCCTCGCCTTAGGTCCCGACTTACCCAGGGCAGATTAGCTTGACCCTGGAACCCTTGGTTATTCGGCGGACGGGTTTCTCGCCCGTCATTCGCTACTCATGCCTGCATTCTCACTCGTGTGGCCTCCACGGCTGGTTCACACCGCCGCTTCCCTGGCCACACGACGCTCCCCTACCCATCAACACGCCTGGACACCGAACCCGCAGGTGTCGGTGCCGAGCAAATATGTCAATGCCACAGCTTCGGTGGTGTGCTTGAGCCCCGCTACATTGTCGGCGCGGAATCACTTGACCAGTGAGCTATTACGCACTCTTTAAAGGGTGGCTGCTTCTAAGCCAACCTCCTGGTTGTCACAGCAACTCCACATCCTTTCCCACTTAGCACACGCTTAGGGACCTTAGCTGGTGATCTGGGCTGTTTCCCTCTCGACTACGGAGCTTATCCCCCGCAGTCTCACTGCCACGCTCTCACTTACCGGCATTCGGAGTTTGGCTAACGTCAGTAACCTGGTGAGGCCCATTAGCTATCCAGTAGCTCTACCTCCGGCAAGAAACACGTGACGCTGCACCTAAATGCATTTCGGGGAGAACCAGCTATCACGGAGTTTGATTGGCCTTTCACCCCTACCCACAGCTCATCCCCTCAGTTTTCAACCTAAGTGGGTTCGGTCCTCCACGCAGTCTTACCTGCGCTTCAACCTGGCCATGGGTAGATCACTCCGCTTCGGGTCTAGACCCAGCGACTCAATCGCCCTATTCGGACTCGCTTTCGCTACGGCTTCCCCACACGGGTTAACCTCGCCACTGAGCACTAACTCGCAGGCTCATTCTTCAAAAGGCACGCTGTCACCCCACACGCCCAACGGCGGGAGGCTCCAACGGATTGTAGGCACACGGTTTCAGGATCTATTTCACTCCCCTCCCGGGGTACTTTTCACCTTTCCCTCACGGTACTTGTCCGCTATCGGTCACCAGGGAATATTTAGGCTTAGCAGGTGGTCCTGCCAGATTCACACGGGATTTCTCGGGCCCCGTGCTACTTGGGAAATCCACCGGGAGTCCACACCATTTCGTCTACGGGGGTCGCACCCTCTATGCCGAGCCTTTCAATGCTCTTCGACTATGACGCAGATTTCTTACTCCCTGCCGGCCTGTCAGAGCCRACTGGCGGGTCCCACGACCCCGAACGTGCAACGCCTGACAGCTATCACACACGCCCGGTTTAGCCTCATCCGCTTTCGCTCGCCACTACTCACGGAATCACATGTTGTTTTCTCTTCCTGTGGGTACTGAGATGTTTCACTTCCCCACGTTCCCTCCACACACCCTATATATTCAGRTGCGGGTGACTGGACTTGCCTCCAGCCGGGTTTCCCCATTCGGAAATCCTCGGATCACAGTCTGGTTATCGACTACCCGAGGCTTATCGCAGATTCCTACGTCCTTCTTCGGTTCCTGGTGCCAAGGCATCCACCGTGTGCCCTTAAAAACTTGAACACTACAAAGATGCTCGCGTCCACTGTGAAGTTCTCAAAATACAACCGGCACCCCACACCCGGAACGAGTCACTCGCTCCCTCGGTAGGGCCCACGACCAGAAGAAACCAGCCCACACACACCAAGAACCCGGATCAACCGGGCCCGGTGTGTGTCGTCCGATCCTTCAGGACCCAACAACGTGTCAGACACCGCACCCGGACCRCTYYCCTCGTTCCACTGCTGTTGCCAGCTTGTACTAGAGGTCGGTCGACCAGGACGGTGTCAAATAATCGATGTTCCACCCTTGAGCACCCGCTGCCCCACRYKCGGGGACAGACCGGGCTGCCATAAATGACTGCTCCTTAGAAAGGAGGTGATCCAGCCGCACCTTCCGGTACGGCTACCTTGTTACGACTTAGTCCCAATCGCCAGTCCCACCTTCGACGGCTCCCCCCACAAGGGTTGGGCCACCGGCTTCGGGTGTTACCGACTTTCGTGACTTGACGGGCGGTGTGTACAAGGCCCGGGAACGTATTCACCGCAGCGTTGCTGATCTGCGATTACTAGCGACTCCGACTTCATGGGGTCGAGTTGCAGACCCCAATCCGAACTGAGACCGGTTTTTTGGGATTCGCTCCACCTCGCGGTTTCGCAGCCCTTTGTACCGGCCATTGTAGCATGCGTGAAGCCCAAGACATAAGGGGCATGATGATTTGACGTCATCCCCACCTTCCTCCGAGTTGACCCCGGCAGTCTCCTATGAGTCCCCACCATGACGTGCTGGCAACATAGAACGAGGGTTGCGCTCGTTGCGGGACTTAACCCAACATCTCACGACACGAGCTGACGACAACCATGCACCACCTGTACACCAGTCCGAAGACGCACCCATCTCTGAGTGATTCCGGTGTATGTCAAGCCTTGGTAAGGTTCTTCGCGTTGCATCGAATTAATCCGCATGCTCCGCCGCTTGTGCGGGCCCCCGTCAATTCCTTTGAGTTTTAGCCTTGCGGCCGTACTCCCCAGGCGGGGAACTTAATGCGTTAGCTGCGGCACGGATCTCGTGGAATGAGACCCACACCTAGTTCCCAACGTTTACGGCATGGACTACCAGGGTATCTAATCCTGTTCGCTCCCCATGCTTTCGCTTCTCAGTGTCAGTAATGGCCCAGAGACCTGCCTTCGCCATCGGTGTTCCTCCTGATATCTGCGCATTCCACCGCTACACCAGGAATTCCAGTCTCCCCTACCACACTCTAGTCTGCCCGTACCCACTGCAAGTCCGAGGTTGAGCCTCGGATTTTCACAGCAGACGCGACAAACCACCTACAAGCTCTTTACGCCCAATAATTCCGGACAACGCTCGCACCCTACGTATTACCGCGGCTGCTGGCACGTAGTTAGCCGGTGCTTCTTCTGCAGGTACCGTCACTTGCGCTTCTTCCCTGCTGAAAGAGGTTTACAACCCGAAGGCCGTCATCCCTCACGCGGCGTCAGGCCGCGAGTCCATCCCAGACCGAAAAACTTTCCACACCATACGGATGCCCGTTGGCGTCATATCCGGTATTAGCTCCGGTTTCCCGGGGTTATCCCAGAGTCTGGGGCAGGTTACTCACGTGTTACTCACCCGTTCGCCACTGATCAAACAAGAGCAAGCTCTTATCGTCACCGTTCGACTTGCATGTGTTAAGCACGCCGCCAGCGTTCGTCCTGAGCCAGGATCAAACTCTCCGTTGATGTTCAAACACCCACCCCCGAAAAGAGGATGAGCAAACTTTGAACCCATGAAGGGCTCGAAAACCTGACTGAAGCCGAACCACCAGCTCAAAAAAGCTAGAAGTTCGATTCAACCAAAGGATAATTCGCCCAAAACACCACACAACCACCCATTCGAGTGACCATGCCGCGCCTCGGGACGAGGTAATTGGCATCGATTTTTGACACGCTGTTGAGTTCTCAAGAATCGGACACACACCATCAACCACCTCAACGAGGAGGCCTCCGGGGCAACCCTTCAAACTTACCCGCCGGACGCGCCAAGACCAAATCCCGTGATCCGGCCTGAAGGCCGTCCGAGCGGGTCCTACGCAGAACCAGCGGTTTCTGCTCGAGTAACAGTACAGGAACTTCAGGGGTGCTCTGACCACCTCACGTCCCACCTGACATCCGGGAGCCCGGAGCTCCCCGCCCTCACGTGAGGCGCAGGCGGTCGCCGTCCCAGGAGACGGCGTACGGGTCGGTGATCTCACCTATGAACTGACCCCCGGTCTCGTTGCGGAAGGCCAGGAACTTCGTCTCGCCGGTCTGCCGGTCGGTGATGAACTTGCCGACGTAGAGCGACGGGTCGTCGATGTGGCGGGCGCCGGCGATGTCGTAGGGCCCGAGCGGCGACTTCGCGTCTGCGATCCAGACCCCGCCCGTCACACCCTCGGACCTCGCCGCCTCCGGCATGTCCCCGACCCCGCAGTTGAAGAGGAGCACCTGGCGGCCGTCGACGACGAAGGGCTGCACCACCTCGAGCTGCCCGAACCCTTGCCCGGGCTGGGACAGCGGCTCCCGCAGCTCCCAGTTCTCCAGGTCAGCCGACCACGCGTGCCCGACCACCCCGCGGTCGACCGCGTCACCATGGTTCGCGCGGGCCGTGATGAGCATGTGCCACCCGTCCCCGTCGGGGTCGGCCAGCACCCAGGGGTCGCGGAACGCCTCGTCGTGCCAGTTCCCGTCGGAGTACTTCTCGTACCACCGCGGGTCCGCCGACAGCACCGGGCCAGGCGCCTTGTCCCACACGTAGAGGTCGGACGACACGGCATACCCGATCGACTGCACGTTCGCGCCCACGTCGTTGAGTGAGGCCCCGGTGTAGAACATGAACCATCGACCGTCCGGGTGCTGCACGACCGACCCGGTCCACGTCGCGAGGTCGTCGAAGGCCGGCGCGTCCGAGCGCACGAGCGCATCGACGACCCGCTCCCAGTGCACCAGGTCCGACGACACCGCGTGACCGACCGAGGCCCGGTAGTGCCGGGCGTGCGGGTCCTTCAGGGCGCGCGACGCGTAGAGGAAGAAGAGGTGATAGTCCGAACCGTCGTCGACGAGCCAGAAGTCCCACACCCATGCCTCGGGAAGCTTGAACACGAGTCAGCCTTTCACGCCGCTGCTGGCGATGGAGTTGATGAACGATCGCTGGAAGGCGATGAAGAGGATCAGCACGGGCGCGGTGATCATCGTCGCGTACGCCATGATCTGCCCCCACGAGGTGTTGAGCTGCTTGAAGTAGTCGATGCCGACCATGACGGGCCGCAGCTCCTCGGTCTGCACCGCCATGAGGGGCCAGAGGTACTGGTTCCACATCGGCAGGAAGGTGAGGATCGCGACGGTCGCGATGGCCGGCCCCGACAGTGGCATGACGATGCTGCGGTAGATGCGGAACCAGCCCGCCCCGTCGACCTTCGCCGCCTCGTCGAGCTCCTTCGGGATGGAGTCGAAGTACTGGTAGAAGAGGAAGATCGAGAAGGCGTTGGCGATGAACGGGATGATCTGCACCTGATAGGTGTCGAGCCAGCCCTGGCTGAACCCGTCGGGCCCGAGGAAGGGCAGCTGATTCGACCACCACAGCAGCGGCAGAGCGAGCGTCTCGAACGGGACGATGAGCGTCGCCAGGATGATCCCAAGAACGATGCCACCGCCCTTGAACCCGATCCGGGCCAGGGCGAACGCAGCCATCGAGTTGACGACGATGCCGAGCACGACGGTGACCACCGTGATGAGGACCGAGTTCATCATGAACTGCGCGAACGGGACTCGGCCGAAGACGCCGGTGTAGTTGTCGGCCGAGATGTCCCCGGTGGGCAGGAACGCCTTGATGCTGCCGAGGTCGTCGAAGATCTGCAGGTCCGGTTTGAAGCTGGACACGACCATGAAGAGCAGCGGCAGCCCGAAGACGAGGCAGAGCACGATCCGCATCAGCAGACCGAGGCCCTGCCGGGCTGGGTGCGGTCGCTCCCCGCCCCGGTGGTGCTCGGGGACGGCGGTCTCGGCGACGTGGGCGAGGGTCCCCGTGGTCTCGGCCCCGGTGGTGGCTGCGGCGCTCATCGGACGACGTCCTTGTCTCGGGTGATGTAGCGGTTGACCAGGGTGACGGCGAGCACGAGGACGAAGAACGCGAGTGAGATCGCCGACGCGTAGCCGGTCTGCTGCTGCTGGAAGCCGGTGCGGACCGCCATGAGCACCAGGGTCGAGGTCGAGTCGAGCGGGCCGCCCTGGGTCATGATGTTGACCTGGGTGAAGAGCGCGAACGCCGAGATCGTGATGGTGATGAGGATGAAGGTCCGCGTCGCCCGCAGGCCCGGCCACGTGACGTAGCGGAACTTCTGCCACGTGTCGGCGCCGTCGAGGTCGGCCGCCTCGTAGAGGTCGCCGGGGATGGTCTGCAGCCCGGAGAGCCAGATGACCATGTGGAAGCCCATCGCCTGCCATGCGGACATGAGGATGATCGCGAGCAGCGCCGTGTGCGGGTCGCCGAGCCAGTCGGGCCCGACGATGCCGAACTTCAGCAGCACTTGGTTGATGAGGCCGTTCTTCTGGTACATGAACAGCCACAGCATCGACACGACGACCATCGAGGTGACGACCGGCAGGAAGTAGACCGTCCGGAAGAAGTTGACCCCGCGCATCTTGACGTTGACGAGCAGCGCCAGCCCGAGCGCACACGCCGACTGCAGCGGCACGATGACCACGGCGAAGACGATCGTGTTGCGCAGCGACGCCCAGAACGTCTCGTCCTGGAAGAGGCGCACGAAGTTGTCGGTGCCGATGAACTCCGCCGGCCGGGGCGAGATGAGCCGGGCGTTGGTGAACGCGAGCCCGAACGTCAGCCCGATCGGGATGAGCAGGAACGTGATCAGCAGGACGGCCGCCGGCAGCAGCATGAGCAGCGCCGTCGTGGTCGATGAGCGGGAGCCCGATACGGGCCTCCTCTTCCGGGTCGCGATGGCCGAGGCGTCCTCGGCCGCAGTGATGGTGGTCATCTCAGTCACTCACTGGAAATAGCCGTTGGACTTCTGGTTGGCGTCGATGTCCTTCACGGCCTGGTCGAGCGACTGCTTCGGGTCCGCGCCGTTGAGGATGTCCTGCGCCGTCTTGGTGAACTCCGTCGCGATGAACGGGTAGCCGGGCGTCACCGGGCGAAGCACGGCGAACTTCTTGGCGTAGTCGAGGAAGACCTCGTTCTCGCCGCCCTTCTCGTATCCCTTCACCTGGGCTGCGGCAGCGTCGGTGGCCGGGATGTTGTTCGTGTCGCGGGCGACGCTCGCGACGTACTTGTCCTGCGCCGCGAACTTCATGTAGTCCAGCGCGCCGGCGGTGTCGGAGCAGTTCTGCGAGATGCCCCACTGCCACGAGCCGCCACCGATCTTCGGGCCGGTGCCGAGGTCCGGCGGCGGAAGGAAGAGGGTGTCCTTGCCGAACGCCTTGCGGGTGTCGACCGCCGTCCAGGTGCCGTTGTAGAGGATCGCGGACTTGCCGTTGATGAAGTCCTTGGCCGGGTCGGCGCCGGACTTGAGTGGGATCAGGCCGTCGGTGACCAGGCCGCGGAACCACGTCGCCCACTCGACGGCCTTGGGCCCGTTGAGGACTCCCTCCGCCGACTTGTAGTCCTTGCGTTCGATGAGGTCGCCGCCGAAGCTCTGCAGCATCGGGGAGTACGCGTAGGGCCACCACTCGCCGGTGAAGCTCGTCGCGATGTCGAGCGGGTTCGCGAACGCTCCCGAGGCCTTGATCTTCTTCAGCGCCGCGGTGAACTCGTCCTTCGTCCAGGGCTGCTCGGTCGTCGGGACGCGGATGCCGTACTTGTCGAGGATCGTCTTGCGCGTCACCATGACGAGCGCGACGTCGTAGTAGCCGAAGGAGTACGTCTTGTTGTCCCACTTGCCGAGCACCGTCGGCAGGTACTTCGACAGCGTCCCCTCCATGCCGTCGAGCGGCGCCAGGTAGCCGGCCCACGCCCAGTTCGGCACGTTGGGGCCGTCGATGTCGAGGATGCAGGGCAGCTTCTTGGACGCCGCAGCCGCGACGACGGACTGGTTGTACGAGTCCTGCGGGAAGGCCTGGATCTTGACCTTGTACTTCTTCTGGCTCGCGTTGTAGTCGTTCACGATGTTCGTGATCGCCGCGAGCTCGGCCTTGTTGCCGGCGTTGTGGGTCCACATCGTCAGCTCGCCACCGGCCCCGCCGGTCGAGCTGCTGGCGCCCTTGGAACAGGCGGCCATCGAGAGAGGGAGCGCGGCCGCGAGCAGTCCGACGGCGACGCGCTTGGTGGTCGAGGTGAGCTTCATGGGTTCCTCCGGGTGGTGAAGGTCAGCGCCACTGCTAAAACCTTTCAGCACGGAACGCTAGCGGCTGTCTCGACGGCGCACAAGGGTTTGCTAAATCCATTTCACCTGCGGTGATGCGGTCGGCCGTCGTTACCGGTGGGTTAGAGTGACCCGGAGGCGTCCTCGAGGGCGCCACACGGCATACGGGCCCCGGCGCCCGCACGAAGGGGTTGACGTGAACAAGCGACCGACGCTCGCCGACGTGGCGGAGCGCGCGGGCCTGTCCAAGACGGCCGTGAGCCTCGTGCTCAACGACCGCCCGGGCTCGCGCCTGTCGGCCGACGCCGTCGCCCGCATCCACGAGGCCGCGCGCGAGCTCGACTACCGCCCCAACGCGCAGGCCCGGTCGCTGCGCCTCGGCACGACGGGCACGATCGGCTTCATCTCCGACGACGTCACGGTCACCCGCTTCGCCTCGGCGATGATCCGCGGTCTGCTCGACGCCGCCGACGAGAGCGACCGCGGTGTGCTCATCGCCGAGACGTTCAAGCACCCCAAGCAGCTGCGCAAGGCGATGGAGGCCATGGTCGACCGCCAGGTCGACGGGCTCGTCTTCGGAGCCCTCTCCGCTCGCCTCATCGACCTGCCGCCGCTGCCTGGTGGCATGCGCGCCGTCACCGTCAACTGCGTCAACCCCGACGTGCCCGTCGCCGTCCTCCCCGACGAGGAGCAGGCTGGGTATGCCGTCACGCGCCGCCTGCTCGACGCCGGCCATCGCGACGGGATCGCCATCATCGGCAACGCCCCTGTGGCGCGGTCGGATCCGCGCATCTCGGTGACGATCGGCCGTCGTTTCAACGGGATCCACCGTGCGCTCGACGAGGCCGGCGTGACGCCAGTCGCGGTCGCCGACATCGAGTACTGGGAGCCGTGGAACGGCTACGACGCGGTCAAGGGCGTGCTCGCGTCCGGGGCTCCGGTGACGGCGTTGCTCTGCCTCAACGACCGCGTCGCATTCGGCGCCCAGCAGGCCATGCAGGAGAAGGGACTTCGCATCCCGGAGGACCTGTCAGTCGCCTCCTTCGACGACGACGAGATCGCCACCTACATGCGGCCCGGCATCACGACGGCGCGGTTGCCCTACCTCGAGATGGGGCGTCAGGCGCTCGAGCTGCTGCTCGACCCTGCGGCCGCGCCGGGTGAGCACCTGATCGAGATGCCGCTCCAGGTGCGCGGGTCGATCCGTTCGCTGTCCTGATCCTCTGGCTGTCCTGATCCGCTCGCTGTCCTGATCAGTGGAGCGCCGCTAGCGAAGCCGGAAGGGCGGAGCCGGCGAGCCCGCCGCCACGCACGACGTGTCCAGCCCGTCGACGCTCCCCGCAGCGACGAAGGCCGCGACGACGGAGGGCAGGCAGCCGAGGTGCCCGACGACGTGCTGCTGGGCCGGTAGCACGACGATCTTGCTGTGTGGCTGCTGCGCTGCGACGCCCGCGAGGTTCGACCGTGGGTCCTGCGGGTCCCCGTCACCGGCCAGCCACAGCACTGGCAGGTTCGTCCGGACCCCGTCGGCATCCTTGGTCGGCACGACGCCCGACGGGAGGTGGGCACACATGGCCGCCCGACTCTGGGCCTGACGCAGCTCATTCGACAGGTCATAGCTGCCGGCACCGAGCCGCGCCACCTCGGCGGAGGCGTCCCTGGCCCACGCCTCGGAGCAGAGGATCTCGTCAGCCATGAGGAGGCTGGGCTCGGTGGAGGGTGTGAGGCCGATGAGCGCGGACGCCTCGACATACTTCCCGGCATACGTCAGGTGGATCGCGAGCGGGAGCTGCGCCGCGCCCGCTTCGGTGAGCAGCGCGGCGTGGATCGCCTCGGCCAGCATGGCCTGGTCGATGACTGCGGACTGTCCCGAGGCCCGGTCGACGACGCGCACCGGGGTCCGGAACCGCGCCAGGACCTCACGCCACTCGGCGTCGAGCCGCGGGAAGGCGCCGTGACAGGCCAGGTCTTCGGCACAGCGGCGCAGCAGCAGCCCCAGGGCCACCTGGCTGCTGGCCGCCATCCGCTCGAAGACCGGGACGTCGAGTGGCGTGCCTCCGTCGAGGACCGCGACGCGCACGTGCTCGGGGTGCTGGCGCAGGTAGTACTGCACGAGCGTCGCGCCGTACGAGCTGCCGTAGAGGTCGGTTTTGCCGTAGCCCAGCGCGGCGCGTACCGCGTCGAGGTCGTCGGCCGCGACGGTGGAGGTGAGCTGACGCGGGTCGACGTCGACCGACCGGAGGCCATCGCGTGCCCAGGTCGCGAGTCGGGCGTCCGCGACGGCCCGCGACAGGCCCGTGGTGGCCGGCAGCGGCGGCAGGCTCTCGGGCTTGGAGGCGCCGGTGCCGCGCTGGTCGACGAGGACGATGTCGTGGGCGGCGTGGAGCTCGGTGTAGACCGACGGGAACCACGCGAAGAACTGCGTGCTCGCCTCACCCGGACCGCCGGCCACGGCGAAGACCGGATCGGCGGCCGCACGAGTGCCGCTCGCCGGGATGACGGCCACGCGCAGCGGGATCTGTCGGCCCGCTGGCTTCGACCGGTCCTCGGGGACGCTCAGCGTGCCGCAGAGGGCGGAGGCCTGGGCCGGGGTCGGGCGCTCTCCCCTGATCGTGCACGCCACCAGCGGCACTCCGGCCAGGGACCTCGAGGCGGTGGTGACGGAGGCGGTAGTGGTTGCGGTCGTGCGTTGCGACGAGGGCTGGCCGGGTGACGTCGTGCACGCGGCGAGCGACACGGTGCACACGCCCACGGCCGCTGCCGTCACCGCCGTGGCTGCGATGCGACGCAGGGAACGCCCCACCTGCCACCTCCTCGCCTCAGCGTGCGGGCGCGGTGGCCGCTCACCCAGAGGCGAAGGTCCCACCTCCGGGCGCGGCCCTATCCCGAGGCGTGACGTCGTTGCTCAGTCGGCCTCGTCCGGCGCCCGGCGGGGGCGTCCACGCTTGGGCAGGGGGGAGGCGTGCTTGGGCATCCGGCCGGCCTCGGCGAGCGCCCGCCGGAGGATGAGCTCGGCCTGCGCGTTGACGCTGCGCAGCTCGTCGTTGGCCCAGCGCACCAGAGCGTCGTGCACCGCTGGGTCCAGACGCAGCAGCACCTGCCGGCGGCTCACGTGTAGAGCGATCCCGCGTTGACGACCGGCGACGGCGGCTGGTCACCGCACAGCACGACGAGCAGGTTGCTCACCATCGAGGCCTTGCGCTCCTCGTCGAGGTCCACGATGTCGTGCTCGGCCAGGCGGGCGAGTGCCATCTCGACCATGCCCACGGCGCCTTCGACGATCCGGCTGCGGGCGGCGACGACGGCGTTGGCCTGCTGGCGACGCAGCATCGCCTGGGCGATCTCCTGCGCGTACGCCAGGTGCGAGATGCGCACCTCGACGATCTCGACGCCGGCCACCGAGACGCGCTGCGCGACCTCGGCGGCCAGCTCGCCCGCCACGACGTCGGTGGAGCCGCGCAGCGACGTGCCCACGCCCTCCGCGACGTCGTAGGGGTGCGTGTTCGCGACGTGGCGTAGCGCCGACTCGGCCTGGACGGTGACGAAGTTGACGTAGTCGTCGACGGCATACGTCGACCGCGCCGTGTCGGCCACCTGCCACACGACGATGGCGGCGATCTCGACCGGGTTGCCATCGGCGTCGTTGACCTTGAGCCGGCTCGTCTCGAAGTTGCGCACGCGGATGCTGACCTGGCGGCGGATCGTCAGCGGCAGCACCCACCAGAAGCCGGACCGGCCCACCGTGCCGACGTAGCGGCCGAAGAACTGTACGACCTGCGTCTGCCCCGGCGGCACGACGACGAGCGCCGAGAGCACGAGAGCGGCGACGAGGATCGGCAGCCAGAGCAGGCCCGTGGTGTCGTTGGTGAGCAGATAGGCGATGGCGGCGCCGCACACCGCCACGACGATGACGCCGAACCAGCCGTTGAGGGCGAGGGCCGGGCGCTGCGTGATGTCGACGAGGACCCCTTGGTGACCGACGGGTCCCTGGGTCGGGGCTGGGGTCGGGGCTGGGGTCGGGACGGAGCTCATGATGCCTCCTGAGCGCGAAAGAAAGTGATATCACTTAGATAGCACTTTTATTGCGCTGCCGGAAGACCCACGGTCCGCTTCACGCATACGACCCCAGCTCCCACGGCATGACGTCGGGCGCCACCAGCTGCACCGTGTCGATCTCGTTGTCGCGACACACGATCAGCCACAGCTCGCGTGTGTCGTCCCGCTCCGCCGCGATGGTGCCGTTGAGCACATGGTCGAAGGTGAAGTCGGCGAAGTCGGGCCGGTCGCTCGTGCTGGCCAGGGCGCCTGGGCAGAGGAAGTGGGCGATGAGGTACTGCAGCCACGGCTCGGCCATCCGTGACTTCTCGGTGCGGCTGTCCCACGACAAGCAGCACCCCGTCGGGCACGGTTTCCAGTCGAGGTGCGGATACGGGCTACCGTCACCGGGCGTCAACGTGGTGAAGGGGTCCGGGGTTGTTCTCGTGGGGCGTCGCTTGCGCCTCGACGTGGCCGGCCGGGCTGCCCGCGCCTCGGCTTCGAGCCGGTAACGCTCCTCGCGCTTGTTCTGCTCCTCGATCCTGAAAGCCCGCGGGTTCATCGGCACCTCGTACGGGTCAGTGAGGTGGCGACGGTCGATCTCCGCATAGGCAGTGAGCCATTCCACCTCCGCCGGGTTGAGCTTCGGCTCGATGTCGAGCCGACCCAGGTAGGTCGTGCTGAATCCCATGGCGCGCCTCGCTGTCTTGTCGTCTGCGGTGGAATCGACCACCAGACAAGCAGATCCGCTCCTCTTGGTTTTGGGTTCTCCACAGGGGTCGGCCCTGTGGAGAACCACTGAGACGACTGCACACGCCATGCCACGGTTACGACATGTCTGACGACTCCTGGCACCTCGAGAACGCCGAGCAGACCCTGCGCGACATCGCCGCGATCTGCCCCTTTGTGATGGGCCACGTCATCGTGGCGGCCGTCGACCTTGTTACGCAGCAGGTGACCGGGGCGAGCGTCGCCGTCGCCGGCGAGCCGCCCGACCGGCACGACGCCAGCGAGCTCCTCCGCGGATTGGCCGAGCACCTCGTCCCCGAGCGCTGGGCCTCCGGCCGACACGGCATCACCCACGTGCTCGTCACTGTCGTCTGCCGTCAGGGCCGCGTCACCCCCACCGAGCGTGAGAGCGCCTGGCTGATGGCATGGAGATATTCCAACCACCTCCGCGGCGCCTTCCAGGGGGACGTCTACGTCGTGACCCCGCACGGTTGGGGCGGCTACCTGGACCACCGGGCTGGCTACGAGCCCTGCCTCGAGGTCGCGTGAGGGTGGGCTCAAGCAGTGTCGGTGGTCGAATGTATGTTCGACTCATGGCACCAGAACCATCGACGCTCGAGCTCCTCCGGAGCCGGCTCGCCGACCTCGAGGCGCGGCAGCGCGCTGCGGGTGGCGCGTCCGAGCCTGAGTTCTGGGAGCGCTTCGCTGGGCGTATGCCGTCACCCTCGACCGCGCCCGCTGCCTCGACCGCGCCCGACGCCTCGACCGCGCCCGTGGGGAAGGGGCGTCGACGGACGCGCCGGGTCGCGCCTGAGTCGCGGCCGGTCACCGCCCCGCAGGGGCCGTGGTCCGAGCTGTCGGCGGAGAGCCTGGACTCGCTCGACCTGCGCGAGATGAAGCCGCTCTCCGAGGCGGAGTGGCACGAGATGGTCAACGACCCAGCCTGGATCGAGGCCACCGCCGAGCGCGCGGCCGCGCACCGGGACGACTGCGCCGACAGCGATCGTCAGCAGGCGATCGCGTTCGACGCTGTCGCCGGTTTCAGCCTCGACCGGCACTCGAGCACGGACCTCACTGCCGCGGCCGAGCTGGTCGCCCACCAGCGGCGCAACCACGAGGTGACGCTGGTCAACATCGTCTCCGAGCTGGTGTCCCGGGGCGTCGAGGCTCCCGAAGGCCTGACGCGTGCCGACTGGCTGCGTAGCCACGATCCGTCCCTGACGGCTGGGCAGGCCAAGGCCTTCGTCACGGTCGACACGGCATTGGCCGATGCGCGATGGGCCCGGTTGCGCCTGCTCGTCGCGACCCAGCAGGTGACGGTCGGCAACGCGGCACAGATCGTCGACTTCCACGGCCGCACCGCTCCGGTCGCCGACCGGGACGATCTCACGACAGCGCTCGACGACCTCACCGACCAGGCCCGACAACTGCGGCCCGAGGAGCTGAACCGCCTCGTCCGGCACCACACCGAGCAGATCAAGCCGCCCCGCGACGAGGACGCGCTCGACCGCGGCCGACGCGACGCACGCGGACTGTGGTTCACCCAGCCCAACGCCACCGGGATGGTCGGCCTGCGCGGCGTGCTCGACCCCGAAGGCGCTGCCATCCTCAAGTCCGCCATCGACCCGCTGTCCATCCCGTGCCCCGAGATGGACGAGCAGGGTCGCACCGTCACTCCCGACGACCGCACCCCGGCCCGGCGTCGCATGGACGCGCTACTGGCCATCGTCCAGCGCGGGGTCGCCTCCGCCGACGGCGTGCCCACGACCGACAAGGCCAAGGTCGTTGTCCTCATCGACCTCGACGATCTCCTGGCGGACCTGCACGACGACATCCCCGAGGCGTTCAGGCGCAAGGGTTCCTCCGACGCGAGCACTGGCACCTGCGCAGGCGGCCGACCCAGGACCGGCTCGGGCTCCGGTGTCACGCTGACGGGCGACGTCCTGTCGCCAGGTGTTGTACGACGGATGGCCTGCGACGCGGAGATCATCCCGATGGTGCTCGGCGCCGACGGTGAACCGCTCGACGTGGGGCGCCGACGGCGCCTCTTCACCCGGGGCCAGCGACTCGCCCTCATCGCGCGCGACAAGGGCTGCAGCTGGACGGGCTGCACGGTGCCCGCCAGCTGGTGCGACGCCCACCACGTGATCCATTGGCGACACGGCGGCCGCACCTCCCTGCTCAACGCTGCCCTGTTGTGTCCGAAGCACCACACCGAGGTCCATGACCGCGGACTCACCGCGACGGTCACCGCTCTCGGCGTCACCTGGCACACCTGAGTCACCCGCCCCACACCCCGCCGGCGCCGGCGGGGCCAGTGGCCTGCCGCGAGTGGCCTGTCGCGAGTGGCCTGTCGCGAGTGGCCTGTCGCGAGTGGCCGGTCATGAGTGGCCTCATGAGCGGATTCTGTGCGTGTGCTGAGTCCGCACCGCGCCTCACCATCGCGTGCAGCGGGGCTGGCTACGGTGGCCACCATGGTGCAACTCAGCGGTCCCGCTCGAGTGGGTCGAGGGCCCGCATGACGGCGGAGCACGAGCGGCTGCGCGCGGCACGAGACGGCGTCGCGGACTGGCGCCTCTGGGGCCCGTATCTGCCTGCGCGGCAGTGGGGCACGGTGC
Source organism: Terrabacter sp. 2YAF2 (assembly GCF_052114705.1). Classification (NCBI taxonomy): domain Bacteria; kingdom Bacillati; phylum Actinomycetota; class Actinomycetes; order Micrococcales; family Intrasporangiaceae; genus Terrabacter; species Terrabacter sp. 2YAF2. The sequence goes on along the minus strand of NZ_JBFRFG010000031.1, from coordinate 20,742 downwards.
GCGAGGACTACTCCGCCGACGGCGATGCGTGGGCCTACTTCCCGTTCGAGCACTCGCACCTGCGCGCCTACCGGTGGGGCGAGGACGGCATCGCCGGCCTCAGCGACAGCCACGGCTTCCTTGCCCTCGGCCTCGCCGCGTGGAACGGCGCCGACGACCGCCTCAAGGAGCGGCTCTTCGGCCTGACCAACCCGCAGGGCAACCACGGTGAGGACGCCAAGGAGTACTGGTGGCACCTCGACGCCACACCGACCCACTCCTATGCGCAGATGCTCTACCGCTACCCGCAGGGCGCCTTCCCTTATGCCGACCTCGTCGCCCAGAACGCGGCACGGGGGCGGGACGAGCCGGAGTACGAGCTGTCCGACACCGGACTGCTCGGCGACAACCGGTTCTTCGACATCACCGTGCTCCACGCCAAGGCCGCCCCCGACGACATCTGCGTCGAGATCGTCGCGACCAACCGCGGCCCCGATGCGGCGCCCCTGCATCTCGTGCCGCAGCTGTGGTTCCGCAACACGTGGGCCTGGGGCCGCGACGACCGCACGCCCTCGATCCGGCTCCTGGAGGGTGATGCGGGCCACGCGGGCGGCCCGACGCTCGAGGCCACCCACGCCTTCCTCGGCACCCTGACACTCCACGTCGAGGACGACTCGGCGCGGGCGCTCTTCTGCGACAACGAGACCAACGACGTCGCGCTCTACGGGTCGCCGACGAGCCGCACGCCGTGGCCCAAGGACGGCATCAACCGGGCCGTCGTCCACGGCGACGAGTCCGGCCTCAACCCCGCCCACACGGGAACCAAGGCCGCGGTAGTCCGCTCCTGGGAGGCCGTCGCTCCGGGTGCCTCGGTGCGCCTGCGCCTACGGCTGCGCGGGCCGGGTCACGACGACGAGCCCTTCAGCCCCAACACCAGCACCGACACGAGCGCCGGCTTCGACGCCGTCGTCGCCGCACGTCGCGCGGAGGCCGACGCCTTCTACGCCGCGGTCATCCCCGCCAGGGCCGACGCGACCGAGCAGCACATCGCGCGGCGCGCGTTCGCCGGCCTGCTCTGGGGCCGGAAGCACTACCGCTACTCGGTGCGCGACTGGCTCGAGGGCGACCCCGGCCAGCCGGCTCCCCCGCCGAGCCGGAGGGCCCTGGGCGGGCGCAACACGGCCTGGCGAAGCCTCGCCCTCGCCGACGTCATCTCGATGCCCGACGAGTGGGAGTACCCGTGGTTCGCCACGTGGGACCTCGCCTTCCACTGCGTCACGCTCGCCCACGTCGACCCCGACTTCGCCAAGGAGCAGCTCCTCCTGCTGACCCGCGAGTGGGCGCAGGGCCCCGATGGCGCGCTCCCGGCATACGAGTGGGCCTTCGGCGACGTCAACCCGCCCGTCCACGCGTGGGCAGCGTGGCAGGTCTACGTCATCGACGGCGCGCGCGACCACACCTTCCTCGTGCGGATCCTCGACAAGCTGCTGCTGAACTACGCGTGGTGGCAGAACCGCAAGGATCCCGACGGGTCGAACCTGTATGCCGGGGGCTTCCTCGGGATGGACAACATCGGCCTCTTCGACCGGTCCCGCGACGTCCCGGCGGGCTGGCGGCTCGAGCAGTCGGACGCGACGGCGTGGATGGCGTTCAACACCCTGTCGCTGATGCGCATCGCGCTTGAGCTCTCGCGACGCGACGAGGCCTACGGCGACCTCGTCACCACCTTCCTCGAGCGCTTCTGCGGGATCGCCGAGGCGATGGAGAGCTTTGGCAGCCAAGGCATCTCGCTGTGGAACGACGACGAGGGATTCTTCTGCGACGCCCTCGTCAGCGACACCGGCGAGGCCGTCCAGCTGCGGGTGCGCTCCCTCGTCGGGCTGCTGCCCCTGCTCGCGGTCGACCTGCTGCCGACGTGGGCGACGAGCACCCTGCCGACGCTCCGGACCCACCTGGCGTGGCTGCAGGCCAACCGCCCCGAGCTGATGGACGCCGTCGCCGGCACCACCGACCGGCCCGACGTGCACCGCATGCTGCGTCTCGTCGACCCGGAGCGCCTCGGCCGGCTGCTCGAGGTGATGCTCGACGAGAGCCAGCTGCTGTCGACGCACGGCGTGCGCTCGCTGTCGGCGGCCTATCGCGACGGATTCAGCGAGCGGGTCGGCGACCGTGACCTCGACATCCGGTACGACCCCGGCGAGTCCACGACCGGGCTCTTCGGCGGCAACTCCAACTGGCGCGGGCCCGTCTGGCTGCCGGTCAACGTGCTGATCGTCAGCGCCCTGCGCCGGCACGCCGAGGGCCTCGGCGACGCGCTCACGGTCGAGCTGCCGCGCGGCTCGGGCCACCGAGCCAGCCTTGCTGAGGTCGCCGACGAGCTGCAGCGCCGCCTGGTCTCGCTCTTCCGCCCCGGACCCGACGGGCCGCCGCCCAGCCACCCGCGTGACCAGGGCGCGGGGCCGTTGTGGACCGAGCACCCGACGTTCAGCGAGTACTTCCACGGCGACACCGGCCGCGGGCTCGGCGCCTCGCACCAGACCGGGTGGACCGCGCTCGTCGCCCACCTCATCTGCTCGCCCGACGGGCGGCTCCATGCACCGCCGCCACCACCCGCAACACACTCAGAACCCCCAGAACCCCCAGCCCACAAGGAGAGTTGAGCATGCTGCTCGAGGACAAAGTCGTTGTCGTCACCGGAGGTAACAGCGGCATCGGCGCCGCGATCTGCGAGGTCGCCGGTCGGGAGGGCGCCAAGGTCGTCGTGGACTACGTGACGCGGCCACAGGACGCCCAGGCCGTCGACGACGAGATCACCCACGAGGGCTCGGAGGCGATCAGCGTCGACGCCGACGTCAGCAAGGTCGCGGACCTGCAGCGCCTCGTCGACGCGGCGGTCACGGCATACGGCCGCATCGACGTGTGGGTCAACAACGCCGGCATCGAGACGCGCACCTCCCTGCTCGACACCGACGAGGACGCCTATGACCGGGTGCTCGCGATCAACCTCAAGAGCGCCTTCTTCGGCAGCCAGCTCGCGGCGAAGCAGTTCATCGCCCAGAGCGGCGGCGGCGTCATCATCAACGTGACGTCGGTGCACGAGGACTGGCCGATGCCCGGCAACACCCCCTACTGCGTCAGCAAGGGCGGCATGCGGATGCTGACCCGCACTGCCGGGGTGGAGCTCGGGCCGCACGGCATCCGCGTCGTCGGGATCGGCCCCGGGGCCGTCGACACCCCGATCAACGCCACGACGACCGCCGACCCCACGAAGCTGGCCGCCCTCGATGCGGCGATCCCGCTGCGGCGCCTCGCGAAGCCGGAGGAGATCGCCGAGACCGTCGTCTTCCTCGCCTCCGACCGTGCTGCCTATGCGACGGCGACGACCATCTTCCTCGACGGCGGCATCATGCAGGGCTCCGTCGGCCTCTAGTGCACGGCCCACACCCCGAGCCGCGACCCGGCTCAGCCCCAGGTGAAGCCGGCCCCTGGACCCATGGGGACGTACTCCTTGCCGCACCGGGCGCAGGCGCGATACAGCTTGCCGTCCGACGTGTGGGTCGTCTGCCACACGTGGCGGGTGTTGGTGCGGCAGCCAATGGGCAGGTGGAGAGCGGGCTCCGGCTGCGGTCCGCCGTCCGTCAGGGCGGCGTGCATCGTGGAGGCCGATGCGGCGACCCCGACGGCGTATCGCCACGCGGCGATCCGCCCGAGGTCGTGCATCTCCGCGACGAGCTCGTCGTGGTAGCGATCGCGGGTCTCGGAGGGGACGCCGACGGTGGCCCGCTCCATCGCCGACGCCGCGAAGCGGACCGACGCCCTCTGGTTCTTCCTTCTCATGACAAGCCCTCCTTCGGTATCGCAGCTTTCGGTATGGCAGCGAAGCCAGGTCGCGGCCGGCGCGCAGCGGCCAAGGCCCTCCCCGCCTGTGTGGCACCCGACTCAGTGAGTCGGTAGTACCTGCGCGCCGGTCGCCCCTCCCTGCTCGGGTCGATGTCCTCCCACCGGGACTCCAGCCAGCCGACCCTTTCCAGGCGGGCCAGGATGGGATGGACCGTGCCGCTCGGCAGCCCGGCGAGCTGGCCGATCCGCGACCCGTACCAGTCGGCCGCCAGGTCGCTGAAGAGGACGTCGAGGACCAACCGTGTTGCCATGGTCATCCGGGGTGGCATAGTCGTACTCTACCTAGGGTGTCAGGGCAGAGACAAGAGGCTACGACAAGAGGTCAGCGCGCATCCGGCAACCGGAACGTCTCGGCTGACATGATCGTGAGCCATGACCGAAACGGTGTGGCTCGTCCCCCACACGCACTGGGACCGGGAGTGGTACGAGCCCTTCCAACGCTTCCGCCTCCGTCTCGTCGACCTCATGGACGACGTCGTCGCGCGCGCGGAGCGCGAGCCCGACTTCCGCTTCACGATGGACGGCCAGATGGCCGCGGTCGACGACTACCTCGAGGTCAGGCCCGAGCAGACCGAGGCCGTCCGCGCGCTCGTCGCCCGGGGCCAGCTGGCGATCGGCCCGTGGCGCGTCCTCATGGACGAGTTCCTCTGCTCGGGCGAGACGATGATCCGCAACCTCGAGATGGGCTGGGCCGACGCCTCCCGCCTCGGCGCGGTGATGCCGATCGGCTACCTGCCCGACATGTTCGGCCACTGCGCGCAGATGCCCCAGCTGCTGCGGCACGTCGGCATCGAGCAGGCCGTCGTCTACCGCGGCGTGCCCGCGGAGGTGGACTGCCACGAGTTCTGGTGGCGATCCCCCGACGGCACCGGCATCCGCACCGAGTTCCTCGTCAACAGCTACGGCAACGCCGCCGACGTCTTCGGCAGCGGCGCCGCGGCCGAACGCCTCGCGGCCCGCCTCGCCACGCAGTCGAGGGCGTATGCCGGAGACTTCCTCGCCATGTACGGCACCGACCACGCCGCACCGCTTCCCTCACTGATGGCCGAGGTGGCAGAGCTGAACGAGGTCGCCCACGGGACCGCAGGCGGGCCGCACGTTCGGGTCGCCACGCTGACGGACTACCTCGCCGAGCCGCGCCACCCGCGCGAGGCGTTGCGCCTCGTCGACGGGGAGCTGCGCAGCCACGCCCGCGCCAACATCCTGCCCGGCGTGCTCTCGGTGCGCTGGCAGCTCAAGGAGGCGATGGCCCGCACTGAGCGCCTGCTGACCCGCTACGCCGAGCCGTTCGCGGCCCTGCACCTTCGGGCCTTGCCGGCGCACTACCTGGCCATGGCCTGGCGCCGGGTCATCGACTCCTCGTGTCACGACTCGGTGACCGGGTGCGGGGTCGACGAGACCGCAGTGCAGGTGCTCGCCCGCCTCCAGGAGGGCGAGCACGCCGCGCAGGCCGTGCGCGACCGAGCTCTCACCGCAGCCGAGGCGCTGAGTCCGGCCGGGTCCGTCGTCGTCGCCAATCCGCTTGCCACACAGCGGGATGACGTCATCGACCTCACGCTGCCCGTGCCAGGGCACTGGTCCGCGGTCGGCTTCGAGCTGCCCGGCGGCCGGGTGGTCCCCGCCCAGGAGGTCTCGCGGCCTGCCACGGAGCTGGCGAGCGAGCGGGTCCGCTCCGCCGACCTGCCGCGGCTCATGCACCGCGTGCACGACCGGGAGCTCTTCGGTCTCCAGATGCGCGACATCGAGATCGACGAGGCCAATCAGCGCCTGACCTTCCAGCTCGCCGACCACGGCGACCCCGACTTCGACGCCATCGCGGCGGAGGCCCGGTTGCGCACTGCGGCAGCCGCATCCGGGCCCGACGCGGTCTGGGACGTCATCACCGCTGACGAGCCCCGACGCCGTCTCGCAGCCGTCATCCCCGCACCCCCGTTGGGCTGGACCGCCGTTCGCGTGACAGAGCTGACCCCGGCTGAGCCCACCGCACCAGAGGCACCGGCGAGCGAGACCGCACCGGCGAGCGAGGGCGGACGGCACGGCATACGCCAGGGCGAGCGGGTGCTCGACAACGGACTCGTGCAGGTCCGCGCCGACGACGACGGCACCCTGACCGTCACCGCCGACGGGCTCACCCTCCGCGGGGTCGGGCGGCTCGTCGACGGAGGCGACCCCGGCGACTCCTACAACTACGCCCCACCGGAGCACGACGTGCTCGTCAGAGAACCGACGCAGGTGTCGGTGACGGCGCTCGGCAGCGAGGGCCCGGTGGTCGGCGCGCTCCGTGTCGACCGCCGCTACGAGCTCCCCGTCACGAGCGACCTTGCCGGTCGGTCCGACACCGCCGAGTCCACCGCCGTGGCGATGCACGTCGAGCTGCGATCCGGCGAGCCCTTCGTCCGGCTCCGGCTCGACTGGCAGAACGTCACCCGCGACCACCGGCTGCGGCTTCATGTCCCGACCGCCCGGCCGGCTGGGGTGTCGCACGCGCAGGGCCAGCTCGCCGTCGTGGAGCGAGGCCGCACCGCGGAGGCCGGTCCCGTTGGCGAGCACCCGCTGCCGACCTTCCCCGCCGAGCGCTTCGTCGACGCGGGAGGCGTCGCGACCCTCGTCGGCCGCACGGTGGAGTACGAGATCGTGGACGCTGACAACGACTCGTCAGCCGACGGCACGGAGATCGCCGTGACGGTGCTGCGCTCGATCGGCTACCTCAGCCGCAACGTGCACCCCTACCGCAGCGAGCCGGCCGGTCCCCAGCTGCCGACACCTGACGCTCAGGCGCTCGGGCCGTGCCACCTGTCGCTCGCCGTCATGCCGCACCAGGGCTCGTGGGCCGCTGCGCAGGTCGCCGAGGCGACCGAGGCCTACCTCCACCCGGTCGTCGTGGCCCGTGGAGCCGGGGCCGCCGCCGGAGCGCTGCCGTCGGTCGAGGGCCTGAGCCTCCTGGGCTCCGGCGTCGAGCTCGTGTCGCTGCGACGCCGAACCGATGCCGACACGGCCGTCGAGGTGCGAGTCGTCAACATGTCTGGTCAGCCCACCGTCGCGGTGCTCGGGTCCGATGCGCTGCCCGTCCACGAGGCCACCCTCGTCGACGGGCTCGGCACGGTGGGCAGCCAGCTCGACGTGGCCGATGGTCGGGTCCGGGTTCCGCTGCGCCCATGGGAGATCGCCGCAGTGCGCCTCGACGTCGGAGCACCCCTCCACCCCTGACCAACACACACAATCGAAAGAGCAATCCGCCCCAATCCAATCGAGAGAGCGATCCGTCCGGCCGGACGGATCGCTCTTTCGATTGTCAGGGGGAGGGGTGCGCGTGGCCGTCAGCCGCACAGGGCGTGGACGATCCGCGAGTCGTCCTCGAGCCAGCACGGACCGGACCACGCCGGCACCCGGACTCGGTCACCGAGCACCCGGCGGCGCGGCCGGCCCGGTCCCGTGAGGAGCAACCCCTCCGCGTCGAGGGCGACGATCTCGTCACCGTCGCGGATGACGAGAGGTCCGTCGACCGACGCGCTGACGGCAGTCCGCCCGGCGCGCACGGCCCCCACGACGTCGTCGCCCTCGGCGAGCACCCACGTCGTCGGCGATCCCGGGAGCCCGTCATGACCGGGCTGGTGGACGTCGCTGCCGCCGATGGGCACGGTGTCGGGCGTCAGCAGCCACCAGGCCAGGGGCGCTCCCCACGTCGGCAGCTGCGCCCACGACGAGTGCCACACCTCGGCCACCGGCGGGTGGTCGACCGGCAACAACCATGCGCAGTCCGCGGCGAGCGGGTGGTTGATCGACAGCACGCCGCCCCGGCTCTCGGCCTGCTGGGCCCACGTCTCGGGTGGGCTCCGGAAGTCGACGAGCCCGACGTCGCCCAAAACGTTGGCGTGGCCGACGTCCCGGGTCACCTCCTGCCCCGGGACGAGCACGATCCCGTGCCGCCGCCCCGCCTCCGGCAGGTGGGCGTGATGGCTCGTCGTGTTGTGGTCGGTGACGGCGAGGAAGTCGAGCCCCCGCGACGCCGCGAGTGCCGCGAGCCCACCGACCGACAGCACGCCGTCGGAATGCACCGTGTGCGAGTGGAAGTCGCCGGCGAGCCACTGGTACCCGTCCCCCGAGGGCAGATCGCGGCGGGGGCGGCGGTCAGGGCGCGGCACTGACGGCGGGTCCTCCGGCTCGGCCGCTCGATGACGCTCGACCTCCCCGGCCGCGACGGTGCGCACCGTGAGCTCCATGATCACCCCGGCCGGGGGCACCCGGTGCAGCCCGACGAGCACCTGCCACGTGCCCGGCTCGACCGGTTGCGGGAGGTAGCCGGGCGTCGCCCAGTCCGCCGACACGATGAGGCGGCTTCGAGCGCCGCCCGACCACCCGACATATCCCGACGGGCCCTCGAGGCCGAGGTCGAGCACGGCACCCGGGCCCGCGGCATACGCCAGCTCCACCTCGAGGGCGGCGGCGGACCGCGGCACGTCGAAAGCGATCGAGCGGATCTGCTGCTCGGCGCGGTCGCCGGGGAGCCAGGGCTGACGCAGGTAGAGCAGGGTCTGCGACGTCATGACGCCAGCAGCTCGCCGCTCTGGTCGTAGACGAGAACCCGTCCCGGCACCGGACTGATGCACACGGCCGCCCCGGGCTCCGGCTCGGATCCCTCGGGCACGACGGCCTGCACGCGGTGGTCATCGCTGGTGCGGGCGGTGATGAGCACGCTCGCGCCGAGGTTCTCACTCGTCTCCACCTCACCCTTGAAGGCGAGCGGGCCCTCCTCGACGACTCGCGCATACTCCGGGCGGAAGGCCACCGTCACGGCGCCGTCGCGGGAGTCGCGGGCCGCCCACCCAGCGGCCACGGCGTCGACGGGCTCGCGGTCGCCGACCCGCAGCTGGCCGCCGCACAGCTCGCCCGGCAGCATGTTCATCGGCGTGGAGCCGATGAAGTTCGCGACGAAGGTGTTGGCCGGCCGGCGGAAGATCTCCGACGGCGTGCCGAGCTGACGGATCCGGCCTGCCTCCATGACGGCGATCTGGTCGGCCATCGCGAGGGCTTCGCTCTGGTCGTGCGTGACGAAGACCGTCGTCACGTCGAGGTCACGCTGCAGCCGCTTGAGGAAGGTGCGCGCCTCGAGCCGGAGGCGTGCGTCGAGGTTCGACAGCGGTTCGTCGAGGAGGAAGACGTCGGGCTGGCACGCCATCGCGCGTGCGAGCGCGACGCGCTGCTGCTGCCCGCCGGACAGCTCGCCGGGGCGGCGGTCCATGAGCGCCGACAGCCCGAGCCCCTCACCGGTCTCGGCCGCCTTGGCGACGCGCTCGGTGCGGCCGACCTTCTTGATGCGCAGCGGGTAGGCGATGTTGTCGGTCACGCTCATGTGCGGGAAGAGGGCGTAGTCCTGGAAGACCATGGCCACGTTGCGGTCACCGGGAGACAGCCGCGTCACGTCACGGTCCCCGATGTTGATGGCGCCGCCCGTGGCCTCCTCCAGCCCGGCGATGGTGCGCAGCAGCGTCGTCTTGCCACAGCCGGACGGACCGAGCAGGGCGAAGAACGACCCGTCCGCCACGGTGAGGTCGAGCCCGTCGATGGCGGTGACGTCACCCGGGTAGACCTTGGTCAGTCCGTCGATGCGAATGTTGGCCATCAGCTCTTGATGCCTCCATGGAAACGGAACCCGTAGCGTCGGTTGACGAACAGGTAGAGCGCCACGACCGGCAGCGCGTAGACGAGCGAGAACGCCGAGATGAGAGGCAGATTCGCCTGTCCGCCCTCGGAGTAGAAGGTGTACATCACGACGCCGGCGGGCAGCTTGGCCGGGTCTCGCAGCAGGATGTAGGACGTCAGGAAGTCGCTCCACACGTTGACGAGCGCCCAGACGGCGATCGTCGCGAGCCCGGGACGGACGATGGGGAGCACGACGTGCCGCAGCACCTGCAGGGGCGTCGCGCCGAAGACGCGGGCGCTCTCCTCGTAGGACTTCGGGGTGGCGTCCATGAAGTCCTTGAGGATGAAGATCGCCGCAGGCAGCAGGCCGCCGGTCAGCACGAGGATGACGCCGGAGCGGTCGTCGACGAGGTTGAGCGCGAACATCAGCTGGAAGATCGGCACCATCGCCGCGGTGCCCGTGACGATCGAGCTGAGCAGGAGCAGTCCGTAGAGGATGGTGTTGCGTCCCGGGATGCGCACCCGCGAGAGGGAGTATGCCGCGAGCGCTGCCATCGCGGTCACGCCGAGCATCGTGCCGACCGCGAGGTAAAGCGAGTTCTTGAGGGAGGAGAACGCATACGGGTTCTCGGACAGCTTGCGGAAGTTCTCGAGGGTCCAGTCGGGCCAGCTGACGTCGAGGCCCGGGTGGGAGTCGAAGGGGGCCGTCACGAGCCAGAGCATCGGCAGCGCCCAGAAGGCGACGGCCGCGGCGACGAAAGCGGTGATCGCGAGGCGCCCCACGACCGCGCGGGCACTCACTGAGGTTCTCATCGGCGCTCCCGGAGCAGGCGGACGTAGAAGAGGGCGATGACGAGGTTGATGACGAGCATGATGAAGGAGATCGCCGATCCGTAGCCGAGCTGGCCGCCGTAGAGCGCCTTGTTGTAGATGAAGACCGGCAGCGTCTCGCTCGCATGGTTGGGTCCGCCGGCGGTGAGCAGGTAGGGCGAGAAGTCGTTGAAGGTCCAGAGGCTGATGAGCAGCGTGTTGGTGAGGACGTGCCCGCGGATGTGCGGCAGCACGACGTCCCTCAGCTGCGCGAACGTCCCGGCTCCGGCCAGGCGGGCCGACTCGAGCTGTGAGGGCGGCACCGCGCCGAGGGCCGCCGAGAAGAGCAGCATCGAGAAGGCCGTGCCGCGCCAGGTGTTGAAGACGATGATCGAGCCCATCGGGTGCTCGAGCAGCCACTCGGTGCCCGTGGTCCCCAGGATGGCGTTGAGGGTGCCGCCGTCACCGGACAGGTAGGCGACCCAGAGGAAGGCGACGATCGAGCTGGGCAGGATCCAGGCCATCAGGACGAGCGCCTCCACCCCGCTCCGGACGAGACGCGGCACCCCGCGCAGGGTCCAGGCGAGGGCGAAGCCGGCGACCGTCTGGCCGATGATGGCCGAACCGAGCACGAAGAGCAGCGTCAGCCACAGCGAGTTGCGGAAGTCGGGGTCGACGAGCGCCGCGCGGTAGTTGTCGAGACCCACGAACTGCGGGTTCGCCGCCTGGACGCCGGTGAGCCGGTAGTCCGTCATGCCGAGGTAGACCGTCCACACCGCCGGCACCACGAGGAAGGCCGTGACGAGGATGAGCGCCGGCGTGACGAGCCCCACCGCCCGCCGGCGCCCCAGTCCCGCCGCGTCCACGGACGTGACGGTCACCGGGCACCTGCCTCCCCCTGAAGGGGCGGGTGCCCGGCCGTCGTCACGATGACGACACCTTGTCCGCGCCGCCGACGGCCTTCTCCACCGCGGCGCCGTAGGCCTTCGCGGCCTCGTCGACGCTCTTGCCCGACACGATGTCGGCCGTGGCCTGCTGCAGCGCCTGCGAGACCTGGGGGTAGACCGCGAGACCCGGGCGGTAGTGCGTCACGGGCAGCACCTTCTGCGAGATGAACGACAGGAACGGGTCCTTGGCCAGCACCTGCTCGTTGACGTCCTGCCGCGCGGTGACCTTCGCCGAACCGTGGAGCAGGGCGTTGATGGCATCCGGGGAGCCGATGAACTGGAGCAGCTCCCACGCCTGCTGCGGGTACTTCGTGTTCGGGTTGAGGAAGTAGCCGCCGCCGCCCGACATCGAGACGTAGTCGGACCCGCCGACGCCGCTGCCGGCCTCTCGAGCGGGGATGTAGGCGTAGCCGACGTCGGTGTTGCGCGTGGCCATCGGCGCGTCCCCGTTGTCGGGGTTGATGACCGAGCGCCAGAAGTAGTCGCCCTCGAGGAGGATGCCGACCTTGCCCTCGGCGAACGCCGCGAAGGACTGGTCGCGGCCCTTGGCGGCCTGCTGGAAGTTCTTGTTCTCGAGCCCCTGGTCGAGGAGCTGCTTGTAGAGCGTCAGCACGTCGCGCACGGCCTTGGTGTCGCCCTGCCACTTGCCGCCGCTGTAGATCTCGGAGCCGGTGCCGACGAGCAGGGGGAGCACGCCCTGCATGGTCGTCGCCTCACCCATGGCCGTCCCGGCGTTGATCTGGATCGGGTCGATGCCCTGGATCGCCTTGAGCTTCATCCCCGCGGCGGTGATGTCCTGCCACGACTTCGGCTGCCAGTCGGCCGGCAGCCCGGCCTGGGCGAAGAGCTTCTTGTTGAAGTAGAGGACGCGGCCGTCGGTGCCTGCGGGGATGCCGTACGTCTTGCCCTCGAACGACGCGTTGGCCTGCACCGCCTTGGGGATCTGCGACCAGCCCTCCCACGAGGTGACGCTCTGCCCCACGACGTCGGTGAGCGGCTTGAGGTAGCCGGCCTGGGCGAACTCGCCGACCCAGATCCCGTCGAGCGCCATGATGTCGGCGCCGGCGCGGCTCTTGAGGTCGAGGGCGACCTTGGTCTTGTACTGCTCGTCGTCGACCCCGGACGGCTGGAAGGTCACCGTGACGTTGACGCCCTTGTCCTTCTGCTGCTTGGTGAAGGTGGGGATGACGTACTTCGTGTACCAGTCGGCCTCGTCGGCGTTCTTGCCGCCGGCGATGGAGTTGGACGTGATCGTCAGCGTGACGTCCTTGGCCCCCGCGTTCTGGGACGGGCTGGCCCCGGTCGAGGAGCTCCGGTCACACGCCGCGGCGCCGACCAGCGTGAGGGACGCAGCGAGCACCGACAGCACGGTCCTGTGCGTGGCACGGGGACGCGGCCTGACACCGTGGGTCGAGGTGGGTTTCATCTGCATGGGCTCCTTCTCTGGGTGTGTGAGAGGCGGGCGTGTGAGAGGCGGGTGTGTGAGAGGCGGGGGGTCAGGCGAGCAGGACGTCCGTTCCGTGGGACCGGGCGATCTCGAGGGTCGGGTGGTGGGCGTCGGAGGTCGTGATGAGGGTCGTGACCGCCGTGAAGTCACAGACGCGGATCGAGCCCTGGCCGGGGAACTTCGTGCGGTCGGCGAGCAGCACGACCCGGCCACCGGCCTCGAGGAGGAGGCGCTTGGTCGGCACCTCGACCGAGGTCGTGTCGAGCACCCAGCCGTGCTCGTCGATGCCGCTCGTGCCGAGGAAGACGGTCGAGGCTCGCACGCGGCGCAGCGCCTCCTCGGTCAGCGGTCCGACGAGCGAGTGGTAGGCGCGGCGCAGGGAGCCGCCGAGCAGGACGATGTCGACGGCCGCGTCACCCCGCAGCGCGTCGAGGACGGCGAGACTGGGCGTGATGACGGTGATCGAGCGGCCCTTGAGCTCGCGGGCCAGCGCTCCCGTGGTCGTCCCGATGTCGAGCAGGACCGTGTCGCCGTCGCGCACCAGCTCGGCTGCTCGCCGGGCGATGGCCTGTTTGTCGGCGGCGGCGTCGTCGGCGACCTCCTCGTAGGGGCGGTCGATTTCGAGTGAGGCGAGCGGCGCGGCGCCGCCGTGGACGCGGCGCACGAGCCCGGCGTCGGAGAGCTGGGCGAGATCGCGACGGATGGTGGCGGCGGACACCCCGAGGCGCACGACGAGATCCTGCACCGAGACGGCTCCGTCTCGTAGCTCGTGGGTGATGGCCCGATGCCGCGCATAGCGCACACCAGCACAGTGACACATCGATGATCGAAAATGCGCGTTGTTGCGCACCTGTTGCTCGTTTCGCAACCTGGGCCCGGCTCCCCATGGCCCCGAGGGCCACCACGCGGCATACGACCGCTTTGAAGTTGTTGCCAAGATGCGTCCATACGGTGCAAAGGTGAACCTGCTGCCTCACCTGCCCCTGTGGACCGAGCTGCTCATCTTCGTCGCCTGCGCCGGCGTGATCTGGGTCGCCGGGATCCCGCTGTCCGACTACACCGACATCCTGGCCGACCGGCTCCACCTGGGGCAGGCGCTCGGCGGGCTCATCCTGCTGGCCGTGGCGACCAACCTCCCCGAGATCGCCATCACCTACAGCGCCGCCGCGAGCGGCCACCTCGACATCGCGGTGAGCAACATCCTCGGCGGCATCGCGATCCAGACCGTCGTCCTCGTCGCGCTCGATGCGTTCGGCGTGCGGGAACGCCGACCCCTGACCTACCAGGCTGCGAGCCTCACGCTCGTCATCGAGGGGGCGATCGTGCTCGCGGTCCTCGTCGTCGTCATCATGGGCACCCAGCTGCCCAAGGACCTCGTCGTCGCGCGGCTCTCGCCGGATGTCGTGCTCATCGCGATCGTCTGGGTGGTCGGGCTCATGCTCACCCAGCGCGCCGGGACCAAGCTGCCGTGGTCCAACAGTGGTGAGGCACCGGACAGCCAGCCGAAGCCTCGTGGCCACTCGAAGAAGACCCGGTCGGCCGAGGCCACCCGTCGGGGCGTCAGCACCACGCGCGTCGTCCTGGTCTTCGGCGCCGCCGCGCTCGCCACCCTCGTCGCCGGTGCGCTGGCCGAGGAGAGCGGCTCCGCGGCCGCCGACCAGGTCGGCCTGTCCGGCGCCCTCTTCGGGGCCACCGTCCTGGCCGCCGCGACCTCCCTGCCCGAGCTCAGCACCGGGCTCACCGCGGTGCGACAGGGGGACTACAAGCTGGCCTTCGGCGACATCTTCGGCGGCAACGCGTTCCTGCCCGTGCTGTTCCTGCTCGCCGTCCTCGTCTCCGGCAAGGCGGTCCTGCCCAACGCCCACGCCGCGGACATCTACCTCACCGGCCTGGCCGCCCTCCTGACGATCGTCTACATGGCCGGCCTCGTCTTCCGCCCGGCCAAGGAGCACGCGCGCCTCGGGATCGACAGCATCGCCGTGCTCGCGCTCTACGTCGTCGGCGTCGTCGGACTCGTCGTGCTCCCCCAGTAGCGAGCGAGCCCTGGCATCAGCGCGCCGTGTCAGGGCGCTGCGTCAGGGCACGAGCGTCAGGGCACGAGCGTCGGCGCGTCGGTCTTCGACAGCGTGATCATGGCGAGCTCGACGAGCTCGTGCTCCTCGATCCGGTGACCGAGCGCAGCGAGCCGGTCGGCGACCTTCGCCTCCGGGTCGTCACCGGTGAGGTCGACGGCGGCGACGAGGAAGACCCGCCCGGGCCCGACGAACTCGAGGTGCAGGAACGTGACCCGCTCGACCTCGTCACTGCCGCTGAGGTCGTCGAACGCCTGGCGCCACAGCTCAGGCCGCACCGCCTGGCCGACGAGGAAGTCGCGGTTGCGGCCGATGAGGAAGATCGCGACGACGCCGAGCAGCAGACCGACGAGGATCGACCCGAGCGCGTCCCAGACCGCGTTGCCCGTGATCTGGTGCAGCGCGATGCCGACGCCGGCGATGACGAGCCCGACGAGCGCCGCGGCATCCTCCGCGAAGACCGCGCGCAGCGTCGGGTTCGAGGTGTTGGCAATGAACCTCAACGGCCGCAGGCCCCGGGTCCGCGCTTCCGCGCGCGTCTGCCGGGTCGCCTGGAAGAACGACACGCTCTCGAGCACGAAGGCGATCGCGAGCACGGCATACGCCCACGCGTACGACGTCTCGGGCTCCTCGTGCCCGAGCACCGAGATGCCGTGCCACACCGACACGACCGCCCCGGCGCCGAAGAGCCCGAACGCCGCGAACATCGACCACACGTACGCCTCGCGCCCGTAGCCGAAGGGGTGTGTCGCGTCGCGCGGTTGGCCGGCGCGGCGCTCCGCCACGAGCAGGAAGATCTCGTTGCCCGAATCGGCCCACGAGTGCGCGGCCTCCGCGACCATCGACGCCGAACCGGTGATGACCGCGACGACCGACTTCGCGAGCGCGATGAGCGCGTTCATCGCCAGTGCGATGAGGACGGTGAGCAGGCTCTCGCTCTTCTGGCCCTGCTCGTTCTCCGCCTTCTCAGCCATGCTCGCCAGTCTTCCGTTCGGGGGTCACCTGCTCAAGGGCCGCTCCAGCGGCACCGAACGGCATACCCGATGAGGGCGTATGCCGTTCGGTGTCGTCCTCGATGGACAGCGCAGCCGCGGAACGCGGCTCGCTCTATGCCGCGGCGTGGTGCACGACGTCGAAGCGCGTCCGCGCGTGGCCGGCGTACCCGGGTCCCGCCGTCGAGTGCTCGACCGAGACCTCGCCGTCGGTGCGCTCGACGACGACGGTCGTCGTGAGGCGCGCGGGCTCGTCAGCGTCCCCACCCTCGGCGGCGACCGTGAGGCCGTCGTCCTCGACGAGCACCGACTCCCACCGACCGTCGACGAGCGGGTCGAAGACGTGCAGCTCGATGCTCTCGGGACGGTAGCCGTCGGTCGACGCGGGGGCCTCGGCCCACATCGGGATCGTCGAACCGGCGCGAGCGAAGAGCGGGATCCGCTCGAGCGGCGTCTCGACGGTGATCCGCTGGCCGCCGGGGTGCACCTCTCCGGTGTGCCAGTCGTACCAGTCGCCCGCCGGTAGGTAGACCGTGCGCGACGTCTGGCCCTGCTCCGTCACCGGCGCGACGAGCAGGTCGCGGCCGAAGAGGTACTGGTCGTCGAGGTCGACGACGGCGGGGTCGTCCTGGTGGTCGAGGACGAGCGGGCGCTGCACCGGCTCGCCGGTCTCGGTCGCCCGCACGAAGGCCGAGTAGATGTAGGGCATCAGCCGGTAGCGCAGCCGCACCGCCTCACGGGCGAGGTCGTGGATCTCGGAACCGAACGACCACGGGTACTGGTCGATGTTGTTGATCTCGGAGTGGTTGCGGCAGAAGGGGGTCAGCGCGCCCATCTGCATCCAGCGCAGGAAGAGCTCGGGGTTCGTGTCGCCCTGGAAACCGCCGATGTCGGCGCCGACGAAGGGCTGACCCGACAGGCCGAAGCCGCACGCCATCGGCATGCTGACCCACAGGTGGTCCCAGCGCGCCTGGTTGTCGCCCATCCAGTTCGCCGCATAGCGCTGGATGCCCGCGGACCCCGCCCGGGACAGGATGAAGGTCCGGGCCTCGGGACGTGCGGCCCGGAGGCCCTCGATCGTGCCCATCGCCATGAGCAGCGCGTACTGGTTGTGGTAGCGCTCGTGCTTGGCGCGGCCCTTGTCGAAGAGCATCGCCTGCGGGGCGATCTCGCCGGTCGCGGGCTCGTTCATGTCGTTCCAGATGCCGGCCAGACCCGACTCGACGTGCTTGGCGTTGAGCGCGCCCCACCACGAGCGCGCCTCGGGCGTCGCGAAGTCCGGGAAGGCGGTGTTGCCCGGCCACACCTGGCCGATGTAGGTGTCGCCACCCTCGGTGCGGCAGAAGACGTCCTGCTCGAGGCCGTCGTCGTAGACCGAGTAGCCCGGGTCGTGCTTGACGCCCGGGTCGACGATCGAGATGGTCCGGAAGCCCTGGTTCGACAGGCCCTTGAGCATGCCCGCCGGGTCGGGGAAGCGCGACGAGTCCCACGTGAAGACGCGGTAGCCGTCCATGTAGTCGATGTCGAGCCACATGCCGTCACAAGGGAACTCGTCGTCGCGGTAACGCTTCGCGTTGCGCTCCACGTCCGCCTGGGAGTAGGCGTGCCACCGGCACTGGTGGTAGCCCAGCGCCCAGATCGGGGGGAGCGACGCCCGGCCGGTCAGCCACGTGTAGCGCTCGAGGATGCTCGCCATCGACGGGCCCGCGAAGACGTACTCCGTCCACTGCCCGCCGTGGAAGGTGACGCGGTACTCGTCGTCGCGGCTGAACTCGTACTCACCCCGGTAGCCGTTGTCGACGAACGAGCCGGCGGCAGCGCCGCTCGTCGCGTCGCGCTGGTAGAAGAACGGGATCGTCACGTAGTAGGGGTCGAACTCGGTGCTCGACATGTCGGACCGAGGGTCGTCCGGGTCCAGCCCGGCGCGGAACTCGGCCGTCGCGTGCTCGTTGAGGACGTCGGTGTTCCACATCGTGAAGTCGCGCCCGCGCCGGTTGTGGTGACCGCCCTTCTCGCCGAGGCCGTAGATCGCGTCGTCCCGCCCGATCCGGCGGCGCGTCGTCCACGCGTCGTTGAGCGTCGCGTACGTCCAGTAGCGGCCCTCCGAGTCCGGCACCGACTCGACGACGACCGAGCCGTCGGTGCGGTGCACGTCGACGCGGAACG
This sequence comes from Terrabacter sp. 2YAF2, assembly GCF_052114705.1. Taxonomy (NCBI): domain Bacteria; kingdom Bacillati; phylum Actinomycetota; class Actinomycetes; order Micrococcales; family Intrasporangiaceae; genus Terrabacter; species Terrabacter sp. 2YAF2. The sequence continues at coordinate 2,789 of NZ_JBFRFG010000031.1, read as the reverse complement.
GGTCGAGCCACAGGGTCACGACCAGCTCGTCCGTGACGAGCCGCCACGCGCCCTCCCCGTCTGAATCCACACGCTCGGCACGCCACGCCACCGGCTCGTCGGGGTCGGGCGCGATCGGGTCGACGCACACGGCATACGTCGGCTTGGGGTCGAACGACCCTCCGCGGCTCAGCTGGAGCCGCACGACGTCGGGGCGCACCGCGTCGATGCGCAGCAGCTCGCCGTGCAACCGGGCCAGCAGCCCGTGCTCGGCCTCCTCGACGGAGTCGACGTGCTCGAATCGGATGAAGTGGTCGGTCCTCATGCGCCCACCCTGTCAAAGACCGGAGCGACTGACGACCACCTGTCCGCCCACGCGCCCCTGTCAGAGGACGGGCGGCCCGATGCGTGGGTGGCGGACCTGCGCGCCGGTCGCGACGGGCGAGCGGCCGGCTTCGCGCAGTACGCGGACGACGAGAGCCGGGTGGACGAGCGCCGCCGGTGGGTCGTCGAGCTGGAGCACCCGGTTGAAGGATCGCGCGACGGGCACCGACGCGTGCGAGGCCCGGATGACCTGCTGGAGGTAGCCGTTGAGCTGTGCCGTCCCGAGCGGCCGGGGACCTGTCGTCGCCGGATGGCCGAAGTCCCCACCCACCGCGATGCGCCAAGGCGACTCGATGATGCGAGCTGCTTTGCGGTGGAAGCGTTTCGGCAGATCGGCAGCGGCGACCCCGGCCAGTGACGCCACCTCACCGAGCGCGGCCGCCTGCAACGCCGACGATGTCATCCCCTGTCCGTAGACCGGGTCGAAGCTGCTCGACGCGTCACCGAGCATGACGAGCCCGGGGAGCAGGTCGCGAACCTTCTCGTAGTGGCGCCGCTGGCTGGACGGGAAGCGGTAGGTCGAGACGTCGGAGAGCCGCTCGCACCGGTCGATGAGCTGGGCGACCGCCGGGGTCGGGAGGCTCGCCGCGAACGCCGCGAGCCCCTCGTCCGTGGTGGGCGGGACGTCGCCGTGGACGCCGGCGAGCGTCACCTGCCACCGATCGCCCTCGACGGGGAGGACGCCGCCGACCCGGAACGAGCCGGGGCTGTCGATGCAGACGACGAAGTGACCCTCGAAGTCATCCGCGGACCGCCGCATCGTGAAGGACGCGTAGCCGATGTCGATGGCGACGTGGGTGACAGGCGGGTCGAGCACGTGCGCTGCTGCGAGGTCGTGCGCGATCCGCGAGCTGCGGCCCGAGCAGTCGACGACGAGGCCCGCGGGCCGTTCCCGGCCGTCGGCGACGACCCCGGTGACGCGACGACCGGACCGTGTGACCTGCTCGACGGTCACCCCGTCCTCGACGGTGACGCCCGGCAGGGCCAGCACCCTCGACCGGACGACGTGCTCGAGCAGGGGCCGTGTCTGGGAGATCGCGGGGTGGCCCCAGTCGCCGCGGGCGCGGTAGGCACCGCCCTGGTGCACCCACGCCCCGGTGCCGTCGACGCGGACGGCGCCCAGGCTCTCGAGCTCGTCCTCGATGCCGGGGAACCAGTCCCGCAGCAGGTCGAGACCGGCCGACAGGAGCAGGTGCAGGTGCCGGCCCTGCGGCACGCGCCCCCGTGGCACGACGGCATCGGGCAGGTGCTCGCGCTCGAACACGACGACCGACTCCGCGTGGTCGGCCAGAGCCCGGGCCGCGAGCAGCCCGGCCATGCTGCCGCCGACCACGACGACGCGGCCCTCCGGACGCCTGGCACCTGCTGTCATGTCCACCTCATCTCGCCGACGGCGTTGACGGGACACGACAAGGCTAGAGCTCTGGGGGTTTGATGGGGGCATGACGGAGCACACCGACGAGCCGGGCCTCGCAGCCCAGCCGTGCACCCACGTCGCCGGCGACGACCTCAGCCCCGCCGACCCCACGCCGGGGATGAGCCGGCAGGTCGCCCTGCACACCGAGTCGATGTGGTCGGGCACCGTCGACACCGAGGCCGGCGCGGTGTCCGGGTGGCACCACCACGGCGACCACGACACGACGCTCTACGTCGTGTCGGGCCGGATGCGGCTCGAGTCCGGGCCTGGCGGGGAGGTCGTCGTCGAGGCCGGTCCGGGAGACTTCCTGCGCGTGCCGGCCGGGGCCGTCCACCGCGAGTCCAACCCTGGCGACGACACGTCCCGCGCCGTGATCGTCCGCTGCGGCTCGGGGACTCCGACCGTCAACGTCGAGGGGCCGGCTCCGTCCGCTCCCTCCGACGGCGTCTGAGCGACGAGCCGGTTCGCGATGCGCGCGTCCATCACGGTCACCGGCGGCGCCGACCCCGCGGTGGCGTGGAGCCGCTACGAGAACCTCGACCTCTGGCCGACGTGGTCGCCGCAGATCTCGGAGGTCATCGCCGCGAGCAGTCGCATCTCGTCAGGCCTGGCCGGGCTGGTCGTCGGACCGCTCGGGATCCGGGTGCCGTTCGAGGTGCTGGCCGTCGACGCAGACGTCATGGGGTGGAGCTGGCGCGTGCGCCTCGGTCCCGTCGAGGCGACCCTCGACCACGTCGTGCGTCCCGCGCCCGGAGGCTGCGCCACAGAGCTCGTCATCGACGCGCCGGCCCTCGCGGTCATCGGCTATCGCCCGGTGGCCGCGCTGGCCCTCCGTCGCCTGGTCCGGTCCGAGCCCTAGTTGTACTCGGCCTGGACGTTGGTGACACGTAGGCGTTGACGACGAGGAGAACCTCCGGGTGAGGTGTGGATTGTCGAAGTCACACACCGTCCGGAGGTTCTCGTGCCCCACGCTAACGCCCGTCTCAACGTCCATGGTCGTCGTCTGCTG
>NZ_JBFRFG010000030.1:0-37425 GCF_052114705.1 Terrabacter sp. 2YAF2 | reverse complement strand
CCGCGACCCCCATCCCGACGACGAGGCCGGCGAAGGCGGTGGCGAGCGGCGGACCGAGGGTGGAGCCGGCCAGGATGGAACCACCGGCAACGGCCCCTGAGGTCAGGACCGCAGAACCCGCGACACCCGCGGCGACGGGCAGCGCCACGGCCGCAGTTCCGGTGGCGGCTGTGACGGCGGTCGCGGTGGTGGCCGCCACGGTAACCGAGGTGGTCGCCACGGTCGCGGTGGCCGCCCCCGTGGTGGCGGCACCGATGCCCGTGACGACTCCCGACGATGCAGCGCCCACGCCTGCAGCGGAGGCCGTGGCGCTGACGCCCGCCGTGGCGCTCGCTGCGGTGGCACCGACGCCGGCCGTGCCGACGGCTGTGGCGCCCGCTGTGGCACCCGCCGCGGCGGTTCCTGCAACGGTCGTCCCCGCCGCCGCACTGCTCACGAGCCCCGCCATCGTCCCGTGCCCGAGGTGGCCGACCACGGCCGACCCGGCGATGAGGACGAGCGGCCCGGTAAGGGCGCCGAACCGGTCGTAGACGTGCTGCAGCTCGCCGGCAAGGCAGGCATCACGGGGGCACGCCTCGAGGTGTGCCGCAGCCCGGGCTCGTTGCCGCGAGGTCAGCCGGCCCCGGACGAAACCGCCCAGGTGGTCGAGCGTCCAGCGGCACTCGGGTGCCCCGCAGGCGGGGACGCGTCGCTGCACCCAGACGTCGAGGTAGCTGTTGCGCAGCGCGTCGCGAGCCCTCATGGCCCGGGCGCTGACGGCGTTGGCCGACACCCCGAGCAGCGGCGCGACGACGCGAGGGGCGGAACCCTCGACCATCGTGTGCCACAGCAGCTGCTGGTCGCCGTCGCCCAGGAGGCGGAAAGCGGCCCGCACGATGTCGGTGTCGACCCCGTCGCCGGCCAGGGCCGACACGTCGGGCTCGGGGTCGACGAGCATCTCGAGGTCGGGAGCCTCGGTCGGGACGACGTTCATCTCACGCCGCACCGCGTCGACACCGACGGTGCGCACCGTCGAGGCGAAGTACGACCGGAAGTTGTCGGTGGGGCCGCCGCCTTCACGCAGGAGGCGCAGGATCCGGGCGGAGGCCTCGGCGACGAGGTCCTCTGGCGCCACCCGGCCACGGAAGCGCGTCGCGACGGCATACGCCGCGGGCAGGTGCCGCCGCCACAGGGTGGCGAACGCGCTGTCGTCTCCGCGACGCGCACGAGCGAGGAGCTCGGCGTCACTCGACGCGGCCGAGTCCGTCGTCTCGGGCTCCACGACCGACGTGGACCCGAAGGGCGATGCGATCGTCTCGACCACCTGTCCAGGTGGTCGAGCAACCGGCCCTCCTGCGGCTTCGCAGGTTCTGGTTCCCCCCCATGCCCGACGCTTCGCCGCTTCCTCCTACCGTTAACAAGACGGAGCCAGCCACGTTTCATGACGCGATTTCACGAAGATTTCATGACGGGTTCTCTCGAGACGCCCTCGAACCGCTGCGGCGGGGTCCGTGAGAGGACCGCGGGCCTGCACAATGGCGGCGTGACCGCTGATCGAACGGACCGCTCCCGCCCCCGAGCACGCATGACCGGACCGGAGCGCCGCGAACAGCTCATCGCCGTCGGCCGCAAGCTCTTCGCCGACAAGGGTTTCGAGTCCACGACCGTCGAGGAGGTCGCCTCGAAGGCCAACGTCTCCAAGCCTGTCGTCTACGAGCACTTCGGTGGCAAGGAGGGCCTCTACGCCGTCGTCGTCGACCGTGAGATCCAGACCCTGATGAGCGGCATCGGCGCAGCGCTCGAGGAGCCGGAGGGGGCCCGGGTCCTGCTCGAGCGGGCCACGTTGGCCCTGCTCGACTACATCGAGACCGATCCGGCAGGCTTCCGCATCCTCGTGCGAGACTCCCCGCCCGGACAGTCGACGGGGTCGTTCGCGAGCGTCCTCGGCGACGTGGCCGTGCACGTTGAGCACCTGCTCGCTGCCGAGTTCAAGCAGCGCGGGCTCGATCCCAAGTCGGCGCCGATCCACGCGCAGATGCTCGTCGGGATGGTGGCCCTGACCGGCCAGTGGTGGCTGGACCGCCGCAAGTTCAAGAAGGACCAGGTGGCGGCCCACCTCGTCAACCTCGCCTGGAACGGCCTCTCCGGCCTCGAGCGCACTCCCCGGCTCGTCACGCTTCCGCGCCGCTGACGCGTCGTCGCGGGACGAGCCAACCTGCTGGTACTGCGAGGTTCAGGTTTCGCCCTCCCGAACGATCCCCTCCACGAAACCACCCGGAAGGACGAAACCTGGCGGCACCACCGAGGACAACCCCGCAGGTGTCACTCCCTCCCCTGACCAAGCGGGAGACTCCTGCGGTGCCGCCATCTGTATGACGTGCCAGGACCCATTTCATGACATGAATTCCGAAAATGGGGCAAAACACCAGAAATTTGCGGACATTTTTTCCGGGCACGAGGCCACCACCGCGAATGGGCTCCGCACGAGGGGTGTCCGAGGTCTCGGTCATGACGGGCCGGGTGCCCTCGATGAGACACCGATGACCGCCCGATGACGAGACGCTGGCTGTTCGCCGACCAGCTCGGGCCCCACTTCGACGTGGGACGCACCGGAGCCCTCCTGGTGGCGAGTCGCCGGGCGTCGGTGACGACGCGTGCCCGTTCACCGCGGGCTACTGGGCCTACCTCGACCGCAATGCCCGAGCGGCTCGAGGGCAACCACCGGATGGCCCGGCCGCTCCAGCAGCGCCACCGTCTCGCCGACCTCGCCGAGGTCGTCGCCCAGGAACGTGAGCGGGGCGACAGCCCGCCCTGATCCGACGACTGAGTCAGCGCGGGGTGCGCGCGACGGCGAACGTCCGCGTGAACGGGAAGAGCACCCCGAACGACCGACGGGGGTATGCCGCCTCGAGCTCGCGCTCGTAGTCGACGACGAACCCCTCGCGCTCGTCGTCGTCGAGCACGCCGAGCACCGGGCGCAGGCCCGTGCCCCGGACCCACTCGAGCACGGGGTGCGGGCCGTCGGGGACTGCCGCGAGCACGTGCTGGTACGTCGTCTGCCACACGTCGGCGTCCGGGGTGAGGTCGAGGAGGAGGGCGGCATACGTCTCCGGGCGCGCCACGGCACGGGCACGGTCGAGACCCGGCCGCAGGTCGGCGGCGCGCGGGTGGCGGGCGGCGACCTCACGCATGAGCCGGTGCGAGGGGGCGTCGAAGTTCGAGGGCACCTGCATCGCGAACGTCCCGCCCGGCGCAAGGCTCTCGACCCACGACGGGATGAGGCGCAGGTGCCCGGGCACCCACTGGAGCGTCGCGTTGGTGACGAGGACGTCGACCGGGGCCCCGAGCTCGGTGTGGTCCCAGCCCTCGGCGGTCGCCTCGACCCATTCGACGCGGCCGTCGGTGTCGAGCTCGCGCGCCCTGGCGAGCATGTCGGGCGAGCTGTCGACGCCGACGATCCGGGCGTCGGGCCAGCGCTGGGCGAGGCCGAGGGTCAGCTCGCCGGGCCCGCAGCCGAGGTCGACGACGAGCCTGGGCGACGCGGCGTCCACCCGAGCCAGCAGGTCGGCGAAGGGTCGGCCGCGGTGACCCGAGAAGACGGCATACTGCCGCGGGTCCCACGCGGCATCGGTCGTGCGGTCGCTGGTGCCGCCGGGCGCGTCCTCAGCGGCGGACGGATGCGTCGAAGGAGTCATGTCATCCTCAGTTTCGCTTGATGTCAAGAGTCTTGATGGCGACTACGATTGGCGTATGAGCGCCGACCGCAGGCCCGCCGACGACGTCGACGAGATCGTCGCGGCCTGGCGCCGGGAGCGCCCCGACCTCGACGTGTCGCCGCTGGAGGTGCTCTCCCGGGTCTCTCGGCTGGCGCGCCGGCTCGACCTGGCCCGTGGGTCGGCCTTCTCGGAGCACCTGCTCGACGGGTGGGCCTTCGACGTGCTCTCGGCGCTGCGCCGCGCGGGCGAGCCCTACGAGCTCTCCCCCGGCCAGCTCGTCCAGCAGACGCTCGTCACGTCGGGCACGATGACCAACCGCGTCGACCGGCTCGAGCGCAGCGGGTTCGTCGACCGGCGCCCCGACCCGGGCGACCGGCGCGGGGTGCTCGTGCGCCTGACACCGGCGGGCCGCGACGTCGTCGACTCGGCGATGGCCGACCTCATCGAGCAGGAGAAGTCGCTCCTGTCGGAGCTGTCCGCCACCGACCGGGCGCAGCTGGCCGGCCTGCTGCGCCGCATGCTCGCCCCCCTCGAGACCCGGGAGACTCGTCGCGGCGACATGCACGGCTGAGGACCTCACCCGCTCACCGCTGCGCCTGCTGGAACTCGAGCCGGTTGCCGACCGGGTCCACCGTGTGGAAGCGGCGCAGTCCTGCGATGTTGTCGTCCCAGGCCAGCGGCGCGCCGGCGGCCTCGACGACCCGGGCCAGCTCCTCGACGTCCCCGACGGCGATCCCCGGATGGGCCTTGCGGGCCGGGACGAAGCCGTCCTCGATGCCCACGTGGATCTCGGCCGCGCCGGCCCGGAACCAGGCGCCGCCTCGCGCGCGGAGACGCTCGGGCTTGGTCACCTCGGTCATGTCGAGGACGCCGACGTAGAAGCCGCGCATGGCGTCCTCACAGCCCGCAGGGCCGGACACCTGAACGTGGTGCAGGTACATCTCCATGCCCGCCAATTTATCTTGACGTCAAGATAAATGGCAACGGCTTCCCGATCGAAAGAGCAACTCGTCCGGACGGATCGCTCTTTCGATCGTCAGGGAGTCGGACGAACTGCTCTTTCGATGGTCAGCCGACGGTCTCGGCTGCTTCGAGCCACTCGAGCTCGAGCTCCTCGCGCTCGGTGACGACGGCCTGGAGCTTGACGCCCAGTTCGGCGAGCGCAGAGGGGTCGGTGGCCTTCTCGGCCATGTCGCCGTGGAGGCGCTCCTCCCGGTCCTGGAGGCGCGAGAGCTGCTTCTCGATGCGGGCCATCGTCTTGCGGGCCTCGCGCACCTCGGCCGGGCTCGCCGTCGTGGCGGACCCGGGTGGTATGCCGTCAGGCCCGCTCGTCGTGGCCGGCGAGCCGCCGCTGCCCTTCGGTCCCGCTGCGGACCGCGCGGCCTGGCTCGCGATGTCCGCCGAGCGCAGCCGGAGGTACTCCTCCACGCCGCCCGGCAGCTCGCGGACCTTGCCGTCACCGAGCAGGGCCAGCTGCTTGTCGGCCACGCGCTCGAGGAGGTAGCGGTCGTGCGAGACGACGACGAGGGTGCCCGCCCAGCCGTCGAGGACGTCCTCGAGCGAGGTGAGGGTCTCGATGTCGAGGTCGTTGGTGGGCTCGTCGAGGATGAGGACGTTCGGCTCGGTCAGCAGCAGGCGCGTCAGCTGCAGCCGGCGTCGCTCACCACCGCTGAGGTCACCGACGCGTGACTGCTGACGCCCGCCCGGGAAGCCGAGACGGGTGGCGAGCTGGCTGGCGCTGATCTCCTTGTCACCCAGCGTCGTCCACTGCTTGACGTCCTCGATGGCCTCGATGACGCGCCACTGCTCGAAGCGCTCGAGCTCACGGACCTCCTGGGTGAGGTGGGCGATGGCGACGGTCTTGCCGATCTTGCGCCGGCCGCCGTCGAGCGGAATCTCCCCCGTCAGGGCGCGCAGCAGCGTCGACTTGCCGGCGCCGTTGACACCGACGATGCCGACGCGCTCCCCCGGCGCCAGCCTCCACGTCACGTGGTCGAGCAGGCGGCGCTCGTTCGGCGGCTGCCCGACCGACACCGTCGCGTCCTCGAGGTCGAGGACGTCCTTGCCGAGACGGCGGCTCGCGAACGACGCGAGCTCGACGCTGTTGCGGGGGTCCGGCTCGTCGGCGATGAGGGCGTTGGCGGCGTCGATGCGGAACTTCGGCTTGCTCGTGCGCGCCGGCGCACCGCGGCGCAGCCAGGCGAGCTCCTTGCGCATGAGGTTGGAACGGCGGTCGGCCATCACCCCGGCGAGACGGTCCCGCTCGGCCTTCGCGAGGACGTAGGCGGCATACCCTCCCTCGAAGGCGCTGACCTTGCCACCCTCGACCTCCCACGTCATCGTCGCGTAGGCGTCGAGGAACCAGCGGTCGTGGGTGATCGCCACGGTCGCGTTGCCGGGGCGGGGCCGCTTCGTGGCGAGGTGGTCGGCCAGCCAGGCGACGCCTTCGACGTCGAGGTGGTTGGTCGGCTCGTCGAGGAGCAGCAGCTCGGGGTCGGAGACGAGCAGTCGGGCGAGGGCGAGGCGGCGGCGCTCGCCACCGGACTTCGGGCCGACGCGGCTGTCGAGGCCGCCGACGTTCTCCGCCCCGATGCCACCCAGCAGGCCGGTCAGGACGTCACGGATGCGGGGGTCGCCGGCCCACACGTGCTCGGGCAGGTCGCCGAGCACGGCCTCACGGATCGTCCAGCCGGGGTCGAGCGCATCCTCCTGGGCGAGCATGCCGATGCGGATGCCGTCGGTGCCGCCCTGCTTCGTGATGCGGCCCGAGTCGGCATCCTGCAGACCGGCCATGACACGCAGCAACGTGGACTTGCCGCCGCCGTTGACGCCGACGACGCCGATGCGGTCGCCCGTGAGGACGCCGAGGCTGACGTCGTCGAGCACGTGGGAGGTGCCGAAGACGAGGGAGACCCGTTCGAGGGAGATGAGGTTGGCCATCGCTGACTGACCCTATGCCGTCCCCCGATCGAGAGAGCAATCCGTCCGCCCCCACCCGATCGAAAGAGCAATCCGTCCGCCCCAACCGATCGAGAGAGCAATCCGTCCCCCGGACGGATTGCTCTTTCGATCGTGGGGGGGACGGGTGGGTCAGGAGGTGGTGCGGGGCGCGGCGACGAGGTGCGCGCCGTGGACCGGGCCCTTGGCGCGGCGCAGGTCGCGGCACAGGCCGGAGGCCGCGAGCGACACCGAGAGGTCGAGCGACGCCTCGCGGCTCTCGGTGAGGAACGCGACGGTCGGGCCCGATCCCGACACGATGCCACCCAGCGCGCCGTACTCGACGCCCGCGTCACGGAGCTCGCGCAGCTGCGGTCGCAGCGAGAAGGCGGCCGGCTCGAGGTCGTTGTGCAGGGCGGCTCCGAGGGCCGCGGGCTCCCCCGATCTCAGGGCCGCCATGAGCTCGGGGCTGACCCGGGGCTCGGGCACGTCTGCACCGGCACGCTCGCGCAGGCGGTCGCACTCGGCATACACCTCGGGGGTGGACAGCCCCGTGTCGCTGATCGCGAAGACCCAGTGGAAGGTCCCACGGGCCAGGACGGGCGCGAGCTGTTCTCCGCGGCCCGAACCCATCGCGTTGCCGCCGGAGAGGACGAAGGGGACATCGCTGCCCAGGCTGGCGGCGAGCTCGGCGAGCTCGTCACGGTCGAGGCCGAGACCCCAGAGCTGGTCGCACGCGACGAGGGCGGCCGCCGCGTCGGCCGAGCCGCCGGCCATGCCACCGGCGACGGGAATGTCCTTGTCGATGCGGATCGAGAGGCACTCGTCGACGGACCAGCGGTCGGCGACGAGGCGGGCGGCCCGGACGGCGAGGTTGTCGCCGTTGGTCGGGATGCGGTCGGCGTACGTCCCCGCCGGGATGACCTGCCAGTCGTCCCAACGGGTGACGGAGACCTCGTCGTGCAGCGACACCGCCTGGTACACCGTCGCGAGGGCATGGAACCCGTCGGGCCGGCGCGGCCCGACGCGCAGGTCGAGGTTGACCTTGGCCGGGACCCGCACGGTTACCGCGCCGGGCTGGGTCGGAGCGACAGTCATGCGCCCACCCTAGGCGCCGACCAGCTCGCGTCAGGACGTATGGCCCCGACGGCGCGCTCGGGGCCGCCTGGCGTCGGCATCCTGGGGAGGCGCCTCGGGACGCGCCTCGGCGATCCGGGCGAAGGTCGTGATGTCGAGCTGCTCACCGCGCGTCCGCGGGTCCACGCCGGCCGCGACGAGGGCTCGCTCCGCGGCGTCCGGGGAACCGGCCCAGGACGCGAGCGCGCCGCGCAGCGCCTTGCGTCGCTGGAGGAACGCCGCGTCGATGCAGCGGAAGACCTCTTCGCGGCTGGCCGTGGTCTTGGGCGGCTTGCGCCGCCGCAGGGCGACCAGGCCCGAGTCCACGTTGGGTGCGGGCCAGAAGACGTTGCGACCCACGCGGCCGGCGAGCTCGACATCGGCGTACCACGCGGCCTTGAGGCTGGGTACGCCGTAGATCTTGCTTCCCGGCTTGGCCGCGAGCCGCTCCGCCACCTCGAGCTGCACCATGACCAGGACCCGCTCGATCGTCGGGAAGCGCTGCAGGAAGGACAGCACGACCGGCACCGAGATGTTGTAGGGCAGGTTGGCGACGAGAGCCGTCGGGTCGGGGCCCGGGAGCTTCGTGATGGTGAGCGCGTCGGCCGCGACGAGGCGCAGCTTGTCGGCGTTCTCCGGCTGTAGCGACCGCACGGTCTGCTCGAGGGCCCCCGCCAGCCGCGGGTCGACCTCGACGGCTGTGACGTGCTTGACGACCGGCAGCAGCGCGAGGGTGAGCGAACCCAGGCCCGGTCCGACCTCGACGACGACGTCGTGCGGGCCCACCCCGGCGACGCGGACGATCTTGCGCACCGTGTTGGCGTCGACGACGAAGTTCTGGCCCCACTGCTTGGTCGGTCGCACCTCGAGGCGCTCGGCGAGCTCGCGCACCTGAGTCGGCCCGAGGAGGGCGGCGTCGTCAACGTGCGGCGCGTCCTTCTTCGTCATGCGCACACCCTATGGCCACGACCGAAAGAGCAATCCGTCCGCAGGGCGGACGGATTGCTCTTTCGATCAGGTTGTGTCAGGTCAGGTCAGGGCTTGCACTGCCACTGCGAGACGCCGTTGTCGGCGTAGACGCGGTTCGCGACGGTGATCTGCTGCTCACGGCTGGCGAGGTCGGCGCGGGGGGCGAACTGCCCGCCGCCGTAGCCCAGCCAGGTCGAGGTGAGGAACTGCAGGCCGCCGTAGTAGCCGTTGCCGGTGTTGATGTGCCAGTTCCCGGTCGACTCGCACTGGGCGATGCTGTCCCACATGGCCGCGCGGGAGAGGTCGAGCCCGGCGGTCGAGCCGCTCGTGCTGGGAGCGGGAGCGCTCACCGGCTGGGGGGCGGGGGCGGGGGCGGGACGCGGCTTCGTCCCGACGAGGACGATCTGGTCGACGGGCGCCTTCGTCACCGTGGAGGCGACCTCCTTGGTGGAGACGACCTTGCCGTCGACGACCGTGGTGCGGACCGTCACGGTGCGGACACCGGCGACACCGGGGCGCGAGACCTTCGTCTCGTCACGGTAGAGGTCACCCGAGCTCTGCTTCGTCGTGCCGAAGGCGATCTGCTGGGCGACGCTCTTGTCCTGGGTCGCGACGCGTTGCACCGTCACGGTGCTGCCGGACGTCAGGACCGTCGTGAGCGGCGGGTTGACCTTGTCGGCCTTGCCGACGTGCACGCCGAGCTGGGTCAGCGCCTCTCCGACGGTGGCGGCGGCGATGGTCTTCGTCGTCTTCTTGCCGTCGGCGTTGACCGTCACGGCCTTGGGCGTGACGACGGTGAGGGTCAGTCCCTGACGACCGATGGTCTCGGAACGCGAGACGGACAGGCGCGCACCCTCGCCGCGGAGACCGAGAGCGAGGAGCGCCCCGTCGACCGTGGTCTCGGTGGTGCGCAGCTGACGGGTCTTGCCGTCCACCGTGAGCGTCAGCAGCCGGGCGTACTTGACGGTGATCGTGTCACCGTCGCTGATGGGGGCGCTCGCGGCGGGAACGACGACGTCGCCGGGCTTGACCACGATCCCCTGGCTGTCGAGGACATCTGCCACGGTGCTGCCGAAGACGTGCGCGGTGCTTGCCGTGCCGTCGACCGAGAGGTTGACGGACTTGTCGAGCTGGGCGGCGCCGACGGCGCCGCCGGTCAGGATGACGGCCGCACCAGCGGCGGCCAGGATCTTGGCGTTGCGAGAAATCACGTCACTCCGAACGTCGAACCATCCGGGTGCAACGCGCTATCGATCCATCCTCCTCACGTCTTCGGGAGGAGGTCGATGCGGGGCGGCAACCGGCCAACAGTCGAACAGAGTGGCCGACCGACGACGCCAAGGTCAAATTTTGGTAACGGCGCCACGTCTCGCTGGACGTCCGAAGAAGTGTGCGCTAGGCGCTTTGCCCGATTCGCTCCGCACCCCACGGACCGTAGACCCGCTCGCTGTTCTCGGACACGACGCGGCACAGCGTCGGGACGTCGAGGTTGAGCACGGCGGCCATCGCCCGGATGGTCACCGGCACGAGGAACGAGGCGTTCGTCGCACCCCGGTGCGGGGCCGGCGCGAGGTACGGCGCGTCGGTCTCGACGAGCAGACGGTCGAGGGGCACCGCGGTCAGCGCGTCCCGCAGGTCTCGCGCGTTCTTGAAGGTCACGGTCCCCGCGAAGCTGAGGTAGTAGCCGCGCTCGGCGCACTCACGGGCCATCGTCAGGTCACCGGAGAAGCAGTGCAGGACGGTGTGCTCGGGCGCCCCCTCCTCCTCGAGGATGCGCAGCACGTCTGCGTGGGCATCGCGGTCGTGGATCTGGAGGGCCTTGCCGAGACGCTTGGCGAGGTCGATGTGCCAGCGGAAGCCGTCCTGCTGGACGGGGATGCCCTCGGCGTCGGTGCGGAAGTAGTCGAGGCCGGTCTCACCGATGACGCGGATGCGATCGTGGGTCGCGCACCGCTCCACCTCGGCATACGCCTCCGCCAGCCGGCCGTCGGCTGCCAGGCGAGGAACCTCGTTGGGGTGCAAGGCGATTCCGCCGACCAGCTCGTCGTGAGCCTCGATGGCATTCATGGTGAAACGGATGCCGTCGAGGTCGCAGCCGACCTGGACGAGCCGCGTCACCCCGACCGAGCGGGCTCGCTTGATGGCGTCGGCCACGTCGAACGGCTCGTCGCCCTCGCGCGTGATGTCGAGGTGGACGTGGTTGTCGACGACGTCGATGGGCAACGGGTCCGGCAGGGTCTCCGGCAGGCCCCGCTGCCCCGACGCGTGAGGCGTCATGCGGTCGGCGCCTCGTCGGTGCGCTCGGCCTGCCTGGGGGGTGCCATCTTCGGCGCAGCGAGCGGGTCGGTGTGATGTCGCGTGCCGCCGGGGGCGGCGTCGCCGAGGCGGGCCCGCTCGTCCTCGATGACCTGCTCGGGGTCGAGCTTGACGAAGACACCGGACGGCTTGGCGATGGGCGTCCCGACGACGACGGGCCGCGACTCCCAGCTCGGGGTCGAGGAGTACTCGCCGGTGATGACGGGGTAGCTGCGCGCGTCGTCGTCGAGGTCGCGCACGACCTCGAGACGGGGCATCGGCATGAGCTCGCCCTGGCCGCCCAGCACCGCATGGACCCGGTTCGCCGCGTGCGGCAGGAACGGTGAGATGAGCGTATTGATATCTGAGACGGCTTGGACCAGGGTGTGCAGCACGGTGGAGAGCCGCTCGCGCTGGTCGTCGCCCTTGAGCTTGAACGGCTCGGTCCTGCTGACGTACGCGTTGGCCTCCCCCACGACCCGCATGACCTCCGCGAGGGCGGCCTTCTGCCGGTGGCGCTCGAGGGAGGCTCCGACGGTCGCGAAGGCATCCCGCACGGTGGCGAGCAGCTCCTCGTCGACGGGCTCGAGGGCAGACGGCTGGGGGATCTCGCCGAAGCTCTTCGCGATCATCGCGGCGGTGCGGTTGACGAGGTTGCCCCAGCCGGCGACGAGCTCGCTGTTGTTGCGCTGCACGAACTCGGCCCAGGAGAAGTCGGCGTCCTGGTTCTCCGGCCCGGCCGCGCAGATGAAGTAGCGGATCGGGTCGGGGCCGTAGCGCGCGACGATGTCCTGGACGTAGATGACGTGCTTGCGCGACGTCGAGAACTGCTTGCCCTCGAGCGTCATGAACTCGCTCGCGACGACCTCGGTGGGCAGGTTGAGGGTGCCGTACGCCCCCGGCTCGCCGCCCTTGTCGCCCTTGCCGGCATAGCCGAGCAGCTCCGCCGGCCAGATCTGACTGTGGAAGGTGATGTTGTCCTTGCCCTGGAAGTAGTAGGAGACGGCCTCGGGGTCGTTCCACCACTCGCGCCAGCGCTCCGCGTCGCCCACCCGGCGGGCCCACTCGATCGACGCCGAGAGGTAGCCGATGACGGCGTCGAACCACACGTAGAGCCGCTTGCTCGGGTTGTCCTCCCAGCCCTCGAGCGGGATCGGGATGCCCCAGTCGATGTCGCGGGTCATCGCGCGCGGACGCACGTCCTTGAGGAGGTTCTTGGAGAACTTGATGACGTTGGGACGCCACGAGCCCGATGCCTCGCGGCCGTCGAGCCACTCCCCCAACGCGCCCGCGAGCGCAGGCAGGTCGAGGAAGAAGTGCTGCGTCTCGATGAACTCCGGCGTCTCGCCGTTGATCTTGCTGCGGGGGTTGATCAGCTCGTCGGCGTCGAGCTGGTTGCCGCAGTTGTCGCACTGGTCGCCGCGGGCCTCGGGGAAGGAGCAGATGGGACAGGTGCCCTCGATGTAGCGGTCGGGCAGGGTGCGGCCCGTCGACGGGCTGATCGCGCCGCGGGTCGTCTGCTCGACCATGTAGCCGTTGGCGTGGACCTGACGGAACATCTCCTGCACGACGGCGTAGTGGTTTCGCGTCGTCGTCCGGGTGAAGAGGTCGTAGGAGAGGCCGAGGTCGGTGAGGTCCTGGGCGATGACCGCGTTGTACTTGTCGACGAGCTCCTGCGGCGTCAGGCCCTCCTCCTCGGCGAGGACGAGGATCGGCGTGCCGTGCTCGTCGGTGCCGCTCACCATGAGGACGTCGTGCCCGGCCATCCGCATGTACCGGCTGAACACGTCGGAGGGCACACCGAAACCGGCCACGTGGCCGATGTGGCGCGGGCCGTTGGTGTACGGCCAGGCGACGGCAGACAGAACATGACTCATGCGGAGAATCCTAGGTGGGCGTCCGACTCCCCCGCGCGCGCCTTCCGGTCGGTCACCCGACGGCTCGCGTCACGGCCCAGGCGAAGTGGGCACACGGCATACGCCCAACGGACGCCCCCACGGGAGTAGGACAGGGGGATGACTGGTCATGTTGCACACGCGAAGGTCACGGTCGACGCCACGCCGCAGCAGGCGTGGCACGCGCTCACCGACCCGGACACCGTCCGGCAGTGGATGGTGGGCACCGAGGTCAGCACCGACTGGCAGGTCGGCAGCCCGATCACGTGGCAGGGCGAGATGAACGGCAAGCCCTACCAGGACAAGGGAGAGGTGCTCGAGGCCGATGCGCCCCGCCGCCTCTCGGTCACGCACTACAGCCCCCTGATGGGCCAGGAGGACCGGCCCGAGAACTACCACACGATCATCTACACGCTCGAGGGCGACGGCTCCGGGCCGACGACCGTCACGCTCGAGCAGGACGGTAACGACTCGCAGGAGCAGGCTGAGCAGTTCGGGCAGAACTGGCAGTCGATGCTCGACGCCTACAAGGCCACGGTGGAGTCCACCTGAGCCATCCGGAAAATCACTGCAGCACAAGCAGATCGGCGCCGACGTGCGGGTCGGCGCCGATCGGCGTGACGGTGGGGCCTCAGCCCAGGCGCGCTTCGAGCGAGATCGGGACGGCCTTGAGGGCCTGGCTCACGGGGCAGTTGGTCTTGGCATCCTCGGCGGCCGCCTGGAAGTCCTCGGCGGAGATGCCCGGGACGTCACCGACGACGCTCAGCGCGATCTCGGTGATGCCCGTGCCCGGCACGAAGGTGACGTTGGCCGTCGTGTCGAGCGTGGTGGCGGGCGTGCCGGCCTGAGCGAGCCCGTTGGACAGCGCCATCGAGTAGCACGAGGAGTGCGCTGCGGCGATGAGCTCCTCGGGGCTCGTCTTGCCGTTCGAGGACTCCGCCCGCGAAGGCCAGTTGACGTCGTACGTGCCGATGCCCGAGCTCTCGAGGCTCACCTGGCCGGACCCCTCGAACAGGGAGCCCTCCCAGTGCGTGCTGGCGGTGCGGGTGGTAGCCATGCCGTGCTCCTTCGCTGTCCTGTCGACGCGGCCGGACGGGTCGCCGGCCTCCGGGAAGAGAACTACGCAAGCCTTACCCGCTGTTCCCCTCGCGGCAAGGGGCTCGCCTGTCGAGACGTTCCGACGGGCGCGTTCGCGGCTCAGCGCGCCGCGAGCGAGGCGTCGTAGAGCGCCTTCTTGGACAGGCCCGTCCGCGACGCGACATCGGCCGCGACGTCCTTGAGCCGCTCCCCGGCATCCACCCGCTGTCGTATGCCGGCAACGGCCTCCTCGAGGGAGGGCACCACCCGCTCGGCGCCCGCCACGACGACCGTGATCTCGCCCTTGACGCCCTCCTGCGCCCAGGCGACGAGCTCGTCGAGAGTGCCGCGTCGGACCTCCTCGTAGGTCTTCGTCAGCTCGCGGCACACGGCTGCCCGACGCTCCGGCCCGAAGGCGTCCCGCATCGCCGCGAGCGTCTCGGCCAGCCGGTGCGGCGCCTCGAAGAAGACGATGGTGCGACGCTCCTCGGCGACCTCGGCGAGGACCTTGGCGCGCTCCCCCGGCTTGCGCGGGAGGAAACCGTCGAAGCAGAACCGGTCGACGGGCAACCCCGAGACGGCCAGCGCCATGAGGACGGCGCTCGGCCCGGGAACGCACGTCACGCGTACTCCTGCCTCGACCGCAGCAGCGACGAGACGGTAGCCGGGGTCGGAGACGGACGGCATCCCGGCGTCCGTGACGACGACGACGCGCTCCCCCGCGACGAGGCGGCCGACGAGGTCCGGGGTGCGGGCGGCCTCGTTGTGCTCGTGGTAGCTGACGACGGACCCGGTCGGGGTGACGGCGAGGTCGGTGAGCAACCGGCGCAGACGGCGGGTGTCCTCGGCCGCGACGACGTCGGCGGTCGCCAGCTCCTGCGCCAGGCGCGGCGCGGCGTCCCGCGGGTCGCCGATCGGCGTGGCTGCCAGGACGAGGGTTCCGGTGCTCATGGCGTCATCCTCGCAGGGCCACTCACGCCCCCGGCCGCGACAGTGCGCCACCTGGTGGGTTGTCGCTGCAGCGAGAGGTCGCCGGCCGCGACAACTGTCCACGTGGTGAACTCTCGTGTCCAATGAGAGGTCCCCATCGTGGACTCGAAACGCTCGTGAAACGTCGACGCGGTACGACAGACCCATGAGCACCAAGAGCCGCACCGACACGACCGAGCAGCTCCTCGAGGCCGACCGCCGAGAGCCGAACGTCGCGACGTTCGCCTCCGGGGTCTCGTCGGCGCAGCAGCACGCCGCGCTCCGGGCCTCCGTGCGACAGCTCGGCACGCTCTTGGGTGAGGCCCTGACGCGGCACGAGGGGCCCGAGCTGCTCGCCCTCGTCGAGCGGGTGAGGGCGCTGGCCCGCGAGCCCGAGGATGCCGAGCTGCGCGCCCTTCTCGAGGGCGTCGATGCGCCGACCGCCGTCATCCTGGCCCGCACGTTCACCGCCTACTTCCAGCTCGTCAACGTCACCGAGCAGCTGCACCGCTGGCAGGAGCTGAGCGCCGTCGACGAGGCGCCGCTCGCCGCGACCGTGCGACGCATCGGCGAAGCGCTCGACGCCGGCACCCTGGAGCGTGACGAGCTCGACGACGTGCTGGCCCGCCTCGAGTACCGGCCTGTCTTCACCGCCCACCCCACCGAGGCGACGCGCCGCACCGTCCTCAACCTGCTCCGCCGCATCGCGGTGACCGTCGACGAGCTCGAGGACCCGCGCCGGCCGGCCACCGACGGACCGCGAGCCGAGCGACGGCTCGCCGAGCTCGTCGACATGATGTGGCAGACCGACGAGCTGAGGATCGTCCGGCCGGAGCCCACCGACGAGGCGCGCACGGCCCTGCACACGCTCCGGTTCCTCGCCGACCAGGTGGTGCCCGACCTGCTCGCCGAGCTCGACCGGACGCTCGCGGGCATCGGCGTCCAGCTCCCGGCGACGGCCCGGCCCCTGCGTTTCGGGGCCTGGGCCGGCGGCGACCGCGACGGCAACCCCAACGTGACGCCTGCGGTCACCCTCGCGGTCATCGGCATGCAGCACGACGCCGGCATCGCCGAGCTCGTCGAGAAGCTCGACCACATGCTCCACGAGCTGTCGTCCTCGACCCGCTTCGTCGAGGTCACCGACGCGATGCGCGAGAGCCTCGAGCGGGACGCGGCGGCCCTCCCGGTCACGTACGACGCGGTCCGGCGCCTCAACGCGGAGGAGCCCTACCGGCTCAAGCTGAGCTTCGTCCGCGTGCGCCTGCTCCGGACCCGGGACCGCCTCACCCACGGCACCGCGCACGAGCCCGGTCGCGACTACGCGACCTTCGACGATCTGCTCGAGGACCTCGTGCTCATCCGTGACTCGATGCACGCCGGCGGCGACGCCCTGACCGCCGACGGCGCCATCCTCCGCCTGATCCGGACCGTGGTCGCCACGGGCACGGGCCTCGCCACGCTCGACATCCGTGAGCACAGCGCCAAGCACCATGCCGCCCTCGCCGAGCTCTACGACCGCATCGGCGAGCTCGACACCCCCTACGGCGAGCTCGACGCGCCGGCGCGCATCGAGCTGCTCTCGCGTGAGATGGCCTCGCGCCGACCGCTCACGGGAGCGGGTCTCCACGACGTGGGCGACGCGGCATCCGCCTCCCTCTCGCTCATGACGGCGATCAGGCGGGCTCTGGACACCTACGGTCCCGAGGCGGTCGAGACGTACATCGTCTCGATGACCCACGACGTCGACGACCTCTTCGCCGTCGTCGTCCTCGCCCGCGAGGCCGGGCTCCTCGACACCGGCGACGACACCACCCCCGCGACCGCGCGGATCGGTTTCGCCCCGCTCTTCGAGACCGTCGCCGAGCTCGAGGCGGCCGGCCCGCTCCTCGACGCGCTGCTCTCGGACCCGTCGTACCGCCGCGTCGTCACGGCCCGGGGTGACGTGCAGGAGATCATGCTCGGCTACTCCGACTCCTCCAAGGACGCGGGAATCGCCGCGTCCCAGTGGCAGATCCACCGAGCGCAGCGCGCGCTGCGCGACGTCGCCCGCCAGCACGGCGTCGTGCTGCGGCTCTTCCACGGTCGAGGCGGCTCGGTGGGCCGCGGGGGTGGCCCGACGGGTGAGGCGATCCTCTCCCAGCCGTATGGCAGCCTCGACGGCCCGATCAAGATCACCGAGCAGGGTGAGGTCATCAGCGACAAGTACACCCTGCCCGGGCTGGCACGGTTCAACCTCGAGACCGCTCTCGCCGCGGTCCTCGAAGCGTCGGTGCTGCACCGCAGGTCGCTGCTGCCGCGGGACGTCCTCGACGGCTGGAACGGGACGATGGACCTCGTCGCCGGCCGCGGCCAGGACGCCTACCGCGGCCTGGTGGGCGACTCCCGCCTCGTGCCGTTCTTCGTGTCGGCCACGCCCGTCGACGAGCTCGGGAAGATGAACATCGGTTCCCGCCCTTCCAAGCGCCCTGGCGGGACCGGCGGCCTCGAGGACCTCCGCGCCATCCCGTGGGTCTTCGGCTGGACGCAGACCCGGATCATCCTGCCGGGCTGGTTCGGGGTCGGGTCGGGTCTCGCCGCCGCCCGCGAGGACGGCCGAGAGAAGACGCTGCGCGAGATGTACGGCTCCTGGGCCTTCTTCCGCACCTTCCTGTCGAACGTGCAGATGACGCTGGCCAAGAGCGACCTGGAGATCGCGGCGGGCTACGTCCGCACGTTGGTGCCCGACGACGTCGCCGGCGTCTTCGACACGATCCGCGAGGAGCACGCCCGCACCGTCGAGGAGGTGCTCCGCGTCACCGGACAGAAGGACCTGCTCGAGTCGGCGCCCGTCCTGCGCCGCACGCTCCACCTGCGCGACAGCTACCTCGCGCCGCTCCACGCGCTGCAGACGTCGCTGCTCGCCCGGTCGCGTGCGGTGCCCGAGGACACCGAGCCCGACACGGACGTGCAGCGAGCGCTGCTGCTGACGATCAACGGCATCGCCGCCGGGCTGCGCAACACGGGCTGAGCACGTATGCCGTCCCGCGGCTCGGGTGCGACCGCTCGCTCACTCGTGGGCCGTGTCACCGGCATCGCGCGCACCTGCCCCGCCGGCGGCTCGGAGCATCCGGGCCGCCTGCTCGCGCATGACGTCGCGCAGCTCCGGTGGATCCAGGACGGTCAGCTCCCACGGCATGGCGCCGAGGTGCATCGCCATGGCGCCGAGGTCGTTGCCGCCCGCCTCGAAGAGGGAACGGTCGGGACCTTCGGCCGTCACCGTGCCGACCGACGCGGGAACGTGCTGGTCCACCAACGACTTCGGGGCCTCGATGCGAACCCGCGCAACGTGGTCGTAGGCCCCACCGGAGATGGAGCGCTGCACGTGCTCGGCGGCGTCGGGGGCCTCACGAGGGCTGAAGCGCCAGCCGCGTGACTGCGCGTCGGTCATGCGGTCGAGCCGGAAGATGCGCCAGTCGTCACGGTCGAGGTCGTAGGCCAACAGGTACCACCGGCGTCCCGTGGCGACGAGGCGGTAGGGCTCGACGCGGCGTTCGCCCGAACCGCGCGGGCCGGCATACGCGAAGGTGACGCGCTCGGTCTCCCGGCAGGCACGGGCCAGCAGGAGCAGGGTCGCGGCGTCGACCCGCTCGACGCCGCTGTCGAGCGTCACGGTGGCTTCGTGGATGGCCTCGACCTGCGCGCGCAGCCGACCGGGCAGCACCTGGTCGAGCTTGGCCAACGTGCGCACCGCGGCCTCCCCCAGACCCTCGACGGTGCCCCCGGCCGCGAGCCGGAGACAGACGGCCACGGCGACCGCCTCGGAGTCGTCGAGCAGCAGCGGCGGCAGGCGTCGCCCGGCCCCGAGCTGGTAGCCGCCGCCCGCGCCGTGCGCGGCGTTGACGGGGTAGCCGAGGTCGCGGAGCCGTTCGACGTCGCGGCGCACGCTGCGGGTCGTGACGCCCATGCGGTCGGCGAGCTCGGTGCCACTCCAGACCGGACGGCTCTGCAGCAGGTCGAGCAGGCGCAACACCCTGGCCGCAGTGCCGGTGCCGTCGGACGAGGAGGACATGTCCTCGAGTCTGGCAGCCTCAGCGGACAGGAACTGTCCTATATGACGAGCATTCTCGATCCATGACCACGACACAGACCCCCATCGACTGGACCTCCGTCCTGCTCGACCAGGCCGCCCGACACTGGACCAACCAGCTGCGCCCCCGCTTCGAGGGACTCACCGACGAGGAGTACCTCTGAGCCCACCCCCGGAGCCTGGAACGTCCACCCTCGCGGGCAGGGCACGACCGGCATCCAGGGTGGCAGCGGCGAGCTGACGATCGACTTCGCCTACCCCGAGCCGGTCCCGGCGCCGATGACCACCATCGCGTGGCGGCTGGCCCACATCGTCGTCGGTGTGCTCGGCGCCCGGGTGCACAGCCACTTCGGCGGACCGGAGGTCGACTACCTCTCCTTCGACTACGCCGGCACGGCCCACGAGGCGCTCACCCAGATCGACGAGGCGTTCGCCGCGTGGACCGCCGGCGTGCGCGGGTGGGACGAGGCGGCCCTCGCGGAGCCCTGCGGCCCGAGCGAGGGTCCGTGGGCAGAGCACCCGCGCGTCGAGCTCGTGCTCCACATCAACCGCGAGCTCATCCACCACGGGGCCGAGATCGCCCTGCTCCGTGACCTCTACGCCCACCGCAACGACTGAAAGCAGGAACGAGCCATGGCAGCCCACGTCCCACCCGTCGCCGACGAGCGAGAGAGCCTCATCGCCTACCTCGACCAGCAGCGCGACGCGTTCGTCACCGTCGCCCACGGCCTGACGGAGGAGCAGATCCGCCTCGCCCCGACCGCTGGCACGCTCAGCATCGGCGGCCTCATCAAGCACGTCACGACGTGCGAGCGCGGGTGGACCGAGAGAATGGCCGCCGCACCCGAGGCGCCGCCGCCACCCGACCAGTCCGTCGAGCAGCAGGCAACCGCCTCGGGCGACGACTTCCGCGTCACGGCCGACGACACGCTCGAGTCGCTCGTGGCCGCGCTCGCGGCGCAGGGGGACGTGACGCGGGAGGTCCTGCGCCACGCCGACCTCGGGGCCGCGGTGCCCGTGCCGCGCGACGCCCCGTGGTTCCCGAAGGACGTCGACGCGTGGTCGGTGCGCTGGGTCGCGATGCACCTCGTCGAGGAGCTCGCCCGGCACGCCGGGCACGCCGACATCGTCCGTGAGTCGATCGACGGGGCGACGATGTACGAGCTCGTCGCGGCGCGCGCGGGCTGGCCCGAGACGCCGTGGCTCAAGCCGTGGCGCTCGGCAGCCGACGCCCCGGCCTGACCCGACAGTCGCCGGAGCACAAAGGCAGCACAAAGGCAGCACAAAGGCGAAGGGCCCTTGGGAGTATGAGTCTCAAGGGCCCTTCTGGTTTGACCGGTCGATGGTGACACTCCCGATCGACGTCTCGTCTCCTCCGGTCCCGGCCGCCTCGTCACCCGGCTGCCGCGGTGGGCTGCCCCACCGTGTGGACCCTCGTCTCCGAGTCGTCCCGCTCTCCCCGAAAGGAGGGCGTGAGGAAGTTCTATCCCTCGCCGCGCAGGCTTCGCAGGCTTTTCGAGAAACTGGTCGTCGATCCACGGATCACCGGGGTCTCGTCACTGTTTCCGAGGTGGCTCGGGCGGCTGGAGCAGACGCTCCCGCAGGAAGCCGACGACCGCATCGACGGCCTCGGGGTGGCGGTGGTCCGTCAGCGTCGCGTGCCCGGAGCCCGCGAGCTCCACCCGGATGAAGCCGTCCCCGAGCACCTGCTGGAGCGTGTCGAAGCGGGTGCCGGTGACCCAGTCGTGCCGGTACCGCACCCCCAGCAGTGGACAGCCCTGCGCGACCCGCTCGGCGACGGCGGCCAGGTCCTCGGGGGTGAGGTTCACGTCCGCGGCCCGCCTGGCGCCCAGCGGCAAGGGGGTCGCCGGCTGCGCGACGACCGGCGCCACGACGGCCGGCTCGACCATCATCGCCAGGGCGAACCCACCGGTGACACACATGCCGACCACCCCGACGCCGGGGCCGCCGTCCGTCGCGTGCACCGTGCGGGCCAGGCTCCGCAGCCACCCGGCGAGCGGCGCGGTGTGCCCGGCCGCGAAGATCGTGAACTCCCGCGTGAGGCACAGCCGGGGCACCACGCGCGCGGCCTCCCACGTCCGGGGTGGCGCGTGCGAGCTGCCGAAGAGGTGCGGCAGCACGACGGCGAAGCCGGCCCGGACGAGGTCGTCACCGAAGTCGATGACCTCGGGGGTGAGGCCCGGGCTCTCGTGGATGACGATGACGGCCGGGCCGTTGCCGCGACGGTAGGTCGGGTAGGCGCGGCCGTCGGCCTCGTGCCGCCCCGCCTCCCACTCCGCCAGCAGCGACATGACAGCGACAGTACGCCGACGCCCGGCCCCGCGTCCCCCGCGAAGTTACGCTGACGGCATGTCGACCCCAGCGATCGCGGCAGAGCGCAAACGGTTCGGCGGACTGCTCGCCCCCTCGGAGCGCGACCCCGCCCCCGTCACGGAACCGGCCGTGCAGCGCGGGCTCCGTCGCGAGACGGTCCTCGTCCTCGGCGTCAGCCTCGGGTCGTCCGCCGTCTACGCCGTGCTCAGCATCATCGAGAAGCTGACCCGCCCGGTCCCGCTGTCGCAGCAGACGACGGCGATGAACCAGTCGGCGACCCCGGGTCGGCCCTGGCTCGACCTCGCCTACCAGCTCGCCGGCATCGTCCTGCCCCTCGTCGCGGTGGCGCTCGCGCTCTATCTGCTCAACCACATCCACCGGCCCGCGGTCGACGTCCGGGCCGGCCACTTCGTCGGACTCGACCGTCGGGAGCCGGTCCGCGACCTGCTCCGCGGACTCGGCCTCGCCGCCGTCATCGGCATCCCCGGGCTCGGCTTCTACTTCCTCGCCAAGGCGATCGGCATCAACACCCAGGTGTCGGCGGCCAACCTCGAGGCCGTGTGGTGGTCGGCGCCCGTGCTCGTCCTCGCCGCCATCGAGAACGCGCTGCTCGAAGAGGTCATCATGGTCGGCTACCTCTTCACCCGCTGGCGCCAGACCGGATGGTCGTGGCCGCTCGTCATCGGCCTGTCGGCGGTCATCCGCGGCAGCTACCACCTCTACCAGGGGTTCGGCGGCTTCGCCGGCAACATCGTCATGGGCCTCGTCCTCGGGCTCGTCTTCGTGCGGACCCGCCGCGTCATGCCGCTCGTCGTGTGCCACTCGATCCTCGACATCGTCGCGTTCGTCGGCTACTCCGTCCTGCGGGCCCGCGGCGTCTCGCTCTGACCGTCCCGCACGCACGCGCGGAGCCTGCGCGACCCACCCAGCGACACTGCATACGATGGCGCCCATGAACTCGGCCAGGCAGGTGCGCGCTCGCCTGCTCGGAGACCCGGCCAACGACTTCCGCCTGACCCGGCGCACGGCCGGGCGCATCGCCTGGCTCGGCTGGGGCGGCCCGCTCTTCTTCATGCTCGTCGGCGGCTTCATGCGCTTCTGGCACGTCGGCGCCCCGCACCAGCTGGTCTTCGACGAGACGTACTACGTCAAGCAGGGCTGGTCGATGGTCCTCTACTGGTTCGAGATGAAGAACGACGAGGTGCTGCAGCAGGCCAACCAGGTCGACCAGCACTTCACCGCCAACGACCCGATGATCTACGGCACCGAGGGCGACTTCGTGGTCCACCCGCCCGTCGGCAAGTGGCTCATCGGGTGGGGCGAGGCGCCCTTCGGCATCCTCAACTCCTTCGGCTGGCGCTTCGCCGTCGCCCTAGCCGGGACCATCTCGATCCTCATGCTCGGTCGGATCGCCCGCCGGCTCTTCCGCTCCGACCTGCTCGGCACCGTCGCGGCCGCGCTGCTCGCCTTCGAAGGACACCACTTCGTCCACTCCCGCACCGGCCTGCTCGACATCTTCGTGATGTTCTTCGGTCTCGCGGCGTTCGGGGCGCTGCTCATCGACCGCGACAAGGCCCGGGAGGTGCTGGCCCGCCGCGTCGGCGACCGAACGCGCTCCGCCATGTCGTGGATGGGGCCGTGGCTCGGCTGGCGGCCCTGGCGGTGGGTCGCCGGCATCATGCTCGGCCTCTGCGCCGGCGTGAAGTGGTCGGGCCTCTACTTCCTCGTCTTCTTCGGGCTGCTCACCGTCCTGTGGGACCTCGGTGCGCGCCGGGCCGCCGGAGTGCGCGGCTGGTCGGTCGGCGGAGTCGTCAAGGACGGGCCGTATGCGTTCGGGCAGGTCGCCGTCACCGCCGTCGTCACGTACATCGCGAGCTGGACCGGCTGGATCCTCACGAAGGGCGGATCGTTCCGCACCTGGGCGCAGAACAACCCCGACACGGACTACGGCTGGCTTCCCGACTGGTGGCGCTCGCTGTGGGCCTACCACCAGCAGATGTACGCCTCGACCCAGGCGATCACGAGCTCGCACCCGTACCAGACGAACCCGTGGTCCTGGCTGATCCAAGGACGGCCGACGTCGTTCTTCTACGAGGGGCCGAAGAAGGGCGCCGACGGGTGCCTCGTCGACCAGTGCAGCAAGGCGATCACCTCGATCGGCACCCTGTCGATCTGGTGGGGCGGAACGCTCGCCATCTTCGTGCTGCTCTTCATGTGGGCGCTGCGTCGGGACTGGCGCGCCGGCGCGATCCTCTGTGCCCTGTTCGCCGGCTACCTGCCGTGGTTCTTCCTCGGCAACCGGACGATCTACTCGTTCTACGAGGTCGCCTTCGTGCCGTACGTCGTGCTCGCGTGCGTGTACGTGCTCGGGCTGGTCATCGGCGGCCGCGACGCGTCGTCAACCCGGCGCCGGATCGGCCTGGGCGTCATGGGTGCCTTCGTCCTGCTGACGATGGGGCTGTTCGCGTTCTTCCACCCGATCTACGTCGCCGACGTCATCCCGCTGCAGGAGTGGCAGCGCCGGATGTGGTTCCCCAGCTGGGTCTGAGGACTACAGCCATTGACGTAGGACACCTTCCGACGGCAGCAGGTCGACCGGTTCGGTGGCCGTCCCTAGCGTCAGCGCATGATCATGGGGTCGCCGACGTCAAATGCCCGTGGACTGCACCGATACCCTCGGTGGCTGGCCCGACTGCTACCGGCCGTCGTGGCCGCGGCGGCTCTGCTCGTGGGGGCTCCGGCTTCCCCCGGCTGGACCGCCGGCGCGGCTGACGAGGTGCACTACACCTTCACCGGATCGACGTCGGTCGCGATCGACTGGCGTGGCACCGCAAACGACGTGCGGTGGGGCACGAGCACGGCATACGGCCAGACGGCGACCGCCTCTGCCCCCGGATGGACGCCCTGGTCGTCGCCCGGACCCTTCTGGCAGCTCGAGCTGGGCGGCCTGGTGCCGGGCACGACGTACCACTACTCGATCGGCGGCGGACCGGACTACACGTTCCACGCACCTCCCACGTCGAGCTTCCGCTTCGACGCGATCGGCGACGTGGGCGACACCGTGAACTTCTCCAAGCTCGGCGCGACGTTCGACAACATCAGCGCCGACGACCCGTCGTTCGTCCTCATGGTCGGCGACCTGACCTACGCCAACGGCACGACGATCGCGGCGGTCGACCAGCACTTCAACGACGTCATGGGGTGGAGCACCCGGGCCGCGTACATCCCCGCGTGGGGCAACCACGAGTACGACGTCGCGGGCTCGGACGACCTGCGCAACTACAAGGGCCGGCTGCTCATGCCGCACGCCGCGGCCTCCCCCGGCTCGCCGGCGATCTCGTCCGGCGGCAACGACTGGGGCTGGTTCGACGCCGGCTCGGTGCGGTTCATCGCCTACCCCGAGCCGTGGACGGGCGCCTGGACCGACTGGCAGTCCAAGGCGGGTCCGCTGATGCGGCAGGCGCAGGACGACCCGAACATCAAGTACATCGTCACGTACGGCCACCGGCCGGCATACTCGACCGGCTACCACCCCGGCGAGGCCCAGATCGCCTCGATCCTCGACGGGTTCGGGCAGAGCTACAGCAAGTACGTCCTCAACATCAACGGCCACTCGCACGACTACGAGCGGTTCCAGCCGATCCAGGGCGTCACTCACGTCACCGTCGGCGCCCCGTCGTCGCTCGAGACGCCGTGGACGAGCACCGACCCGCGCACCGCGTTCCGTACCTTCCACCTGTCGCACATGCGCGTCGACGTCGGCCCGACCGGCCTCAAGCTGCAGGCGATCTGCGACTCGTCGACCACCAAGGAGGACATGACGTGCTCGGCGGGCAGCGTCATCGACGAGTACGTCATCGGCACGCCGCCGGTGCTGCCGGTCGCCACCTCCTTCTACGTGGACAAGACGAGCCCGGTCTGCAGCGACTCGGGCAGCGGCACGTCGAGCGCGCCGTTCTGCACCGTCACCAAGGGCGTGAGCCGCCTGCAGGCAGGCAACGTCCTCTACATCGGCGACGGCACCTACGCCGAGTCGATCAAGCCGTCCGCGTCGGGCACGGCGAGCGCCCCGATCACCATCACGAGCTGGCCCGGCCGCAACCCCGTCATCGGCACGGGCGTGACCAACGGTGCCTACATCTCGGCAAAGAGCTACATCACCCTGTCCAACCTCACCTTCACCGGGACGATCGGCGACGGCATCTACGTGACGAAGAGCGACCATGTCACGGTGCGCGGCAACACGGTGACCAACGCCGGCCGGCAGGCTCAGGGAGCCACCGCCCCCGGCATCAGCATTCGCGCCACGAACAGCTCGCTCGTCGCCGACAACAACACCAACCACAACAGCGACACCGGCATCTACGTCACGAACACCTCCACCGGCGACACCGTGACGGACAACGAGTCGAGCTTCAACGCCCAGGGCTGGCAGCGCAACGCCAACGGCATCAACGTCACGAGCCCGGGCAACGTCGTCACCGGCAACGTGACCCACGACAACGAGGACTCCGGCATCCAGCTCTACACGGGCGGCAACAACAACCTCGTCACCCTCAACGTCACGTACAACAACGGCGACCACGGCATCGACAACCTCAACGTGACCGGCGGGACGATCGTCGGCAACACGGTGTTCCGCAACTGCACGAGCGGCATCAACCTCGAGGGCGCGACGTCGGGCAGCTACCGGATCGCCAACAACGTCGCGGTCGACAACGCCGTCTACCCCGCCTATGCCGGGATCGCGTGCGCCCGCCGCGCCGGCAACATCGGCGTCTGGGACGGCGCCCAGAACAGCACGCTGGTCGACCACAACCTCGTCTACCTCAGCAAGACCGGCGTCATGTATGCGTGGGGCACGACGTTCACCAGCCTCACCGCGATGCGCACGGCCTCCGGGCAGGAGGCCGCGGGCGTCCAGGCCGACCCGAAGTTCTCGGACACCGGCACGTGGGACCTCTCGCTGCGCGAGGGCTCCCCAGCCATCGACCGCGGTGACAGCGGGGTGCCCGGTGCGCAGCCCACCGACATCCTGGGCTACCCGCGCGTCCGCGACCCGAACGTCGCCAACACGTTCGCGGCCGGTCCCCGCCTCTACGACGACCTCGGCGCCTACGAGTACCAGCCCGACGTGCAGCCGCCCGTGGTGCAGCCGCCGGTCGCGGGCCTGACGCTGACGCCGACCACGGGAACGGCCCCGCTGGCCGTGAGCGCCGACGCGTCCACGTCGACCGACCCACAGGGCCAGGCCCTCAGCTACTCGTTCGACTTCGGTGACGGCACGACCCTGGCCGGGCAGCCGGCCGCCGTCGCGAGCCACACCTACCAGTCCTCCGGCACGTACACGGTCACCGTGACTGCCCGGAACACCTCCGGCCTCACTGGTACGGCGAGTGGTTCGGTGGTCGTCTCGCCGCCCCCACCGCCGGTCCAGCCGCCCTCGGCGAGCCTCGTCATGACGCCCGCCAACGGCACCGCCCCGTTGTCGGTCACGGCCGACGCGTCGGCCTCGACCGACCCGCAGGGCCAGGCCCTGACGTACGCGTTCGACTTCGGTGACAAGACGACGCTCCCGGCCCAGTCGTCGCCCACCGCCACGCACGTCTACACCGGCGTCGGCACGTTCACGGCGACAGTGACGGTGACCAACGCCAGCGGCCTGAGCACCGCGACGACCGCCACGGTGGTCACGACGGCCCCGACCGTCCAGCCGCCCGCCGCCTCGTTGACGGTGACGCCGGCCAGCGGGACCGCACCGCTCGCACTGACCGCCGACGCATCCGCGTCGATCGACCCACAGGGCCAGGCCCTGACGTACGCCTTCGACTTCGGTGACGGCACCACGGTGTCCTCGTCGGCGACCGCGACTGCCGACCACACCTACACGGCCGCCGGCAGCTACACCGTCACGGTCACCGTCACCAACGCGTCCGGCCTCAGCGACACCACCGCCCGGACCGTGTCCGTCACGCCGCCGCCACCGCCGGCGCAGCCGCCCGTCGCCTCGCTCGGCGTGACCCCGACTAGCGGGACGGCACCCGTGAACGTGATGGCCGATGCGTCCGCATCGAGCGACCCCCAGGGGCAGGCCCTCTCGTATGCGTTCGACTTCGGTGACGGCGCCACGGCCGGCTCATCGACGACCGCGACCTCGGCCCACACCTACACGGCCGCCGGCAAGTTCACGCTCACGGTGACGGTCACCAACACGTCCGGGCTCACCGCGACCGACCAGAAGGTCGTCACGGTCTCGGCGCCTCCCCCGCCGGACCTGCCGCCGGCGGCCTCGCTGACGGTCACGCCGTCCACCGGCACGTCACCGTTGCAGGTCTCCGCCGACGCCTCGGCATCGACCGACCCGCAGGGACAAACCCTCTCGTATGCGTTCGACTTCGGTGACGGTGCCACCGTGCCCGCCTCCGGGACGGCGACCGCGAGCCACACCTACGCCACCGCGGGCAGCTACACGGTCACGGCGACGGTGGCGAACGCGTCAGGGCTGACTGCGACCGACCAGAAGACCGTCACGGTCTCGGCGCCTCCCCCGCCGACCCAGCCGCCGACGGCATCGCTGACGGTGACCCCGTCCAGCGGCACCGCGCCGGTGACGGTCACGGCCGACGCGTCGGCGTCGAACGACCCACAGGGACAGGCACTCTCGTACGCCTACGACTTCGGTGACGGCACCACGGTCCCGGCGTCGGCGACCTCGAGGGTCACCCACACCTACTCGGCTGCGGGGAGATACACCGTCGCGGTGACGGTGACCAACACGTCGAGCCTGTCCGCCACGGCCACCGGCCCCGTCACCGTGACGGCGCCGATCCAGCCGCCGACGGCGTCACTGACGGTGACCCCGTCCAGCGGCACCGCGCCGGTGACGGTCACAGCCGACGGGTCGGCCTCGACCGACCCGCAAGGCCAGGCCCTGACCTACGGCTTCGCCTGGGGCGACGGCACGACGACGGCCGCCTCGGCGACCGCGACGGCCACCCACGCCTACACGACGATCGGCACGCGGACGGTGACGCTCACGGTCACCAACACGTCTGGCAAGACCGCCACGGCCACGAGAACGGTGACGGTGGCGGCGGTCGCGCCGCCGACGGCCTCCTTGACGGTGACCCCGTCCAGCGGCACCGCGCCGGTGACGGTCACGGCCGACGCGTCGGCCTCGACCGACCCGCAGGGCCAGGCCCTGACCTACGGCTTCGCCTGGGGCGACGGGACCACGACGGCCGCCTCGGCGAGCGCGACCGCCACGCACACGTACACGACGACGGGGACCAGGACGGTGACGCTCACGGTCACCAACACCTCCGGCAAGACCGCCGCGACCACGAAATCGGTGACCGTGACGGCACCCCTGCCCGGCTACGTCGGGACCGTCGGCACCGCCTCGTCCACCGTGACGAGCTCCAGTGGCGTCATCACCCTCGGCCCGACGACGACCGTCCAGCAGAACCACCTGGTCGTCGTCACCCTCGAGATGCTGGCGAAGTCGGGGACCGGAAATGTCTCCGCCACCGACACCGCTGGAAACACCTACAGCGTGGCGCGGTCCGTGACCGTCAGCGGCGCCCGACTCGTCGTCCTCACCGGGCTCACGACCAAGCCGCT
Source organism: Terrabacter sp. 2YAF2 (assembly GCF_052114705.1). NCBI lineage: Bacteria > Bacillati > Actinomycetota > Actinomycetes > Micrococcales > Intrasporangiaceae > Terrabacter > Terrabacter sp. 2YAF2. The sequence goes on along the minus strand of NZ_JBFRFG010000030.1, from coordinate 8,449 downwards.
GCCGGCGGGCGCGAAGATCACGGCGACGTTCCCGGGCGCGACGACCTACCGGATGGTGGCCGATGACCTGCTCGGCGTCACCAAGGTCGACCAGGTCGCGTCCGCCACGGGGACGAGCCAGCTGTTCTCGTCCGGGTCGACCCCGCTGACGAAGTCGGCCCGCGAGGTCGTGTACGGCGTGGTGTCCTCGTTCACCTCGTCGAGCAACCCGACGTGGACGTCCGGCTGGACGGCGCTGACCCCACAGGCCACGGCGAACACCAACCTGGGCCGGGCCTACCAGCTGCCGACGGCGGTCGGCACCTTCCAGGCCAACGGCACCACGGCGGGCACGTGGGCGGCCCTCCTGCTCACCTTCCAGCCGTAGCCCGGGCGCCGCGCCGGAGCCCTCCGACGCGGCGCCCGCCGTCGGCCGGTCAATTGGGTGCGGCAGTCGCCGTGGTGTTATCGTTCCTTCCGCACCAAGGGGCTGTGGCGCAGTTGGTAGCGCGTCTCGTTCGCAATGAGAAGGTCAGGGGTTCGAATCCCCTCAGCTCCACCACATGGAAACCCCGTCCCACCTGCGGAAACCTGCAGGAGGGGCGGGGTTCTGACTTTGTCATCCGCCCGTATCCCGACGATGTGTCCCCCCGGTGTCCCCCGGGGTCACATTGAGCCTCGCCAGCCCGACCAGATCGGCCCCGGTTCCGAGGAAGTGCAGGTAGCGGTTCGTCGTGCCGATGGACTCGTGACCCATCCACGCCTGGACCGTTCCGGGGTCGACCCACGGGCCAGCCACAGGCACGCGGCGGTGTGGCGCAGGTCGTGGATCCGGCGCCCGCGGCCCGTGGTAGGCCACTGCAGGGTGCGGAGCACGGCCGAGCGGTGCAGCCGCGACCCGCGTTCGGTCGTGAGCAGCAGGTCTCCGGGAGACTTGCCGACGCTCATATCGAGCACGAGGGGAAGCACCCGGTTGGCGAGCGGAACGCGGCGCGAGGACCGGCCCTTGGCGGACTTGACCGCGCCACCCTCCGGCTGGGACCGACGGACCAGCAGCCCCGGCGTCGGGACCTCGACGACGTCGGCCACCCGCAGCGACCGGGCCTCTGCCCACCGCACGCCTGTCCAGGCGAGGACGAGAAGGATGTCGGCGAGCCGGGGCGCCGCCCTCGACTCACCGGCGGGTCCACGGACCCCAGCATGCCGCGGAAACGGCAGAATCAAAGTAGTCGATCGTTCATCAGGAGACGCCATGCCGGGAGCAGGACAGCCGAGCTCGGCCCGTCGCCGTTGGGCCATCGCGTGGAGCGTGCGTGTTGCGTTCGTGGTCGCCGTCGCCGCCGCGGCCTGGGTCGCAAACCGGGTCTTCGACTCCGGCTGGGTTGCTCTAGCCGTGGGCTGCCTTGTCCTCACGACGCCCTGGACTCTCTACCTGCTCATCACGCATCGCCAGCCCCAGGGCGGGCAGGCAAAGCAGGCGGCCGCGACAACTCCGCGCGAGACGTCTGACGATTCGGACGTCGCGGCGGCCGGGCGCGAGGCCTACCGAAAGGTCCGACAGGATCTCTTCCCACTGGCCAGCCGCCCTGAGCTGCTCTCGAAGCCCTTGGCCGGCGCCCGGGAGGCTTGGGAGCGAAGCCACCCGACGCCGCCGACCAAGGATGCCCGTGAAGAGGACGGGCCGACTGCTCCTCCTCAGTGAGCGCACCAGGTGCTGAATCGGATCACACGCACATGCCGCCCGGAGGACGGGAGGTCCGACATTGCCGCGATGAGGCTCCTCCGATTACTGCCGGGCGCGACTGCCTAGACTTCCGGGGTTGCCGACGACGCAGAGCCTGGTCGGCGGGGTGCTCCCGCCGGACTGCGAGAGCAGAGAGAAATAGTGGATGAACTTGTAGCTGGTCTGGCCGGCATCGCGCTCACCCTGGCTATCTTCGTCACCTACTACGGGGTTAGAGAGCGCCGTCGTCAACGAGGCGCGGCACCGAGGCAGGAACGCTTCTCCCGTACGGGAGAGGCGCGAATCCCTGTCGAGTACGAGGACCGCCCGGACGGGAATCTGCCGACGGAGCCCACGTCGTTGAACGGATCATTCACCTTGGCCATCAAGGACCGCGGAATCACTGCGGATCCAAGGCCGCCGGCACTCTTCGGCGACCCAAGTACCTTCTGGCGTTGCCTGCTGGCAGACCTTCACGACGGAACTCTTCCCCTCGTCGAGATCCAGGGGGATGCCTACCTCCTTGCCAGGTTGAGCTTCCCGCCAAGCGGCCGAGTCCTTCTTCGGCTGCTTTCCGCGGACCTCCAGATCCTTCGCCAAGTCGAGACGGTGGAAGGCACGCGGACCTGACCGGCCCGCATCAGAGACTCCCGCAAGGGCGGGACGTGATCGCTTGGAGGACGTCCGGAAATGCCGCTCGTCGGACAACGTCCGCCAATGCCGCAGACGGATCACTGGAACTCTGCCAGCCGGTCCTCCACGCCCAGAACCCGCTGCACCCAGGGGTGTGAAAGCAGAAGACACTCTCGTGATGAAAGTCGCCGACTGCGGTCACTCGTGGCCGGACGAGCCCGGGGGAAGGTAGTGGTGGGCGAACGGCTCGACCTCAGCCGGAGCTGGACCGAGGTAGACCACGACGCGGCACCCCGGGTCACCCACGGCGATCCGTTCCTCTAGCAGCACCGAGGCTCCGTCCTGGGTGTTACGTGCGGCGATGCCGCCGAAGACGCTCGACGTCATGCGGCACAGTGCAGGCGCACGGCGAACAGGGTCGCCGAAGGGACACCGCGTGTTCTCCAGGACGATCCGCTCGGCGCTCGCCTCGACGACCCGGAAGTCGCCCTCGATCGCCTGCTTCAGCCGCACGTAGCAGCGGCCCATCTGCTCCGGTGTCAACCGGCCCGTGATCTCCTCGGCGAGCCGGAACTCCGCCTCCATCTGGCCACCCACGTCGGTGCCGACCTGGGCGACCGCAATCTCGGCGGCGTCCGGCCCGTGCTGCTCCTCGACGGCACGCGACATCTGCACGACCAGAGCCCGTAGGAACGACTCTCTTCCGAAACCGCCCTCCGGTCGCGTCTCCTGGAGGGTCGGCAGCACGCCGCTGTGGTGTCGTGGCGGGTCGACGCTCGCCGTCCGCCGGCGCGGCACCGGCAGCCGAAAGGTGACCACGACGCCGGCGTGCTTCCTGAGCGAGACCTCCACATCCGGTGCCAGCGCCTGCATGATGAGCAACCCCCGACCCGACTCGGCCTCGAGCTGGGCGCTGGCCAAGAGCCCGTTCGCCTCCCCCGGCACCTCGCCAGCGGGCCCCGGCGCGGCGGTGAGGGCGGGCGCGGGGACCGAACCGTGCTCCATCCGGTCGAGGCTTGCCACGTCGAAGCCGGGCCCGATGTCAAAGACCTGCAGCACTGGGAGCTGTGACGTCCACGTCAACGAGACCCACACGGGTCCACCCGTGTGCCGGACAGCGTTGCCAACGGCCTCGGAGGCGACCAACCTGGCATCAGCGATGGCGGCGTCGCTTCCCGGGGCTGCATGTCGCGTCAGGTGACGGACGAGTTCACGTCTGAAGTCGCCGACCTGGTCGGCGTCCCCGAGGAACCAGTCCATGGGCAGAGTGTCCCCAGTGATCGTTCCCGTCGCAAGGTTTGCGTCGTTCTGTCTAACCCTGCGGCGCCTGAATGAAGGACTTGTCACCGCTCATCAACCGGTGCCAGCGTCGAATCTTCGGCTCTGCGAGGCTCCATGGCCAGTTCAACCACCGGCGGGCTAACACAACCCAGTAGGCACCCGAGACCTGCATCTACTTCACAAGGCGGGATGTCCGCACATGCCGCTCTCAGGCCGCGGGTCGGTCCACCTCGAGGATCGCACCCCCGCCGGCGTGATGGTCGGTAGCCCTACTATCTGGGCATGTCGACGATGCCGGTGGGTGCAACGGGCTGGGTGGACCGCAAACAGGACGGGTCTTTCAATGCCCAGCTACGCGGACCTATGACCCGAAGCGATGCACGGAGGCTGGCGGAATGACTGCTGGAGCAGACACAGCCCGATGAGAACGCCGCTCAGGTGGCCGAGCCTGAAGACTGACTCCGGCGTCAGGGCGGAAGAGGCACTGCTACACCGTGGACCCTTCCGCGCTACCTCAGGACGTGCGCTGCCTTCTACGAAACGTCCGCTTCTGCCACCGACCGGTCGTGCCGATGTGAGGAAGTCTCGGCCCTGCTGTTCATGCCGCTGGCCACCCCGACGAGAGACCGGCACAGGGGCGGGTGCTTCGCAGCCGAACTCCGAACGTCGCCGTTGTGGTTCGCTGACCTGGTTGGAGGCCGTGGTTGCGGAGCGCAGGATGCTCGATCTGCACAAATCGCACCTTTCCGGCTTTTGACCACCAAAGGGCCATACCAGACTCTACGCTTGCGCGGATCGTGCCCGTTGGGGCGCGCTGTGTAGGAGCAGGGGTGGAACGGTGCGACGTATTCGCATAGCCGCGGTGGCCGGGATGGTCGTGCTGGGCTGGGTCGCAGCGCTGTTGGTTGCCGCGCCCGTGGCCCTCGCTGCCACGGGAGGCGACATTGCCGTGATCGGTGCACAGGTCACCTCAACGCGGTTCTCGGAGGGCGATTCGTATCCTGCCGGCCCGGTCGCGGGTACCCCGACATCGCGGGTCGACCCTGCCTCCGCAACGGTCACCGTCTTGGTGAAGGACTCCTCGACCGGCGGCTCGGCCACGATGACCATGGCGTGGCCGGCCCGGACCGGCTCCTGGGTCCTCAGTCCGAACGGGTCCGACCCGGAGCAGACCGTCAAGCTGACCCGTGACCGCGGGGACTACAACTGCATTGACGGCACCCTGACGGTCTATATGGCCCAGCCGACCGCGACGGGGGAGGTCGCGGCGCTGTCTGCCGACCTGACGGGGGTCTGCGGCGCCGCTCAGATCCGGATCGGGGACAACGACCCGACTCGCGCTGTGTCGGTTCCGCGCGCCGCCAGCGTCTACGTGGGCGCCCTCAGCGGCACTGTGATCACCCGTGACGTGACCGTGACCAACACCGGGGACAGGCCGTGGAAGGCCGGCACGTCCAAAGTCGCCTCCTACTTCTATCCGTCGCTGTTCAAGGTCGTCCCGGGCGGGGACCACTGCGCGGGTGTCACCTTGGTGACCGGGCAGACGTGCACAGTGACGGTCACGGTGACAGCTGTTAACGCGAGTGATTGGACCTACTCCGACGACCTACTCGTCCCTGGCGACAGCCCTACGACCTTGGTCGTGCCGTTGTCCATCGAGGGCTACAGCCCGGTGGAACCGCCCACCGCGTTCACCGTGGCGCCGGGGCGACTCTCGGCGACGGTGTCGTGGCAGGCGCCGAGCACACTGCCGGGTGTCGGCTACCGCGTCTACGACGTCACCGGCGGCGGCCGCACCTTGGTCGCCACCGCTCCGAAGTCCGCCACTCAGGTCAACGTGCCAGGCGCAGGCCCGCGCCGCCTGGCCCTGGTGGCGGCGAACGGGCGGTTCGCTGAGTCACCCGATGTCCTCCTCGACGTGCCCGCAGTCACCAGCGAGGTCGTGGGCAACGACTGGCACGGCCCCGCCGTCTCCTTCACCCCCGACGCGCCCCCTTCCGCGGGCCGGCCCTTGACGGTCGAACGAGTCGACCTCGACCCGTCCCGGACCCGGTGGCTCAGACCTCGCCCGGTTGGCAGTGGTCAGTCTCTGACGGTGTGCCCGGTTGCGACCGAGCAGTGCACGGCGGTGCCCGGCACCGACAACCTCGCCAACCCGGACGCAGACTTCCCTTACGAGGCGCGGTGGCTGCCCGATGGCACCATCGCCTTCTTGCGTGGAAACTCCTCCCAGCTGCGGACCCTCTGGGTCGTGCGCCCGGACGGGACCGGCCTGCGCAAGATCGCGGACGTCCCGGACCACCAGGTGCTGGTGCCCGCACCGGACGGTACCCAGGTCGTGCTGCGCAGCGAGTCCGGCATCGACGCCCTGGTGCGGGTCCGCCTCTCCGACGGCAGCATCACCGTGATCTCGGGCACCGACCGGGTCGACGGCTTCACCATCTCCAACCGCGGACAGCTGGTCCTCGTGCGTCGGGACGACAGGTATTCCATGGCCGGCCGTCGCACCACCACGGTCATGAACCTGGACGGCTCGGGGGCACACGTGCTGCCGCTGCCGGTCGGGGACAATCGCGCGGTCACGTTCGACCCCACGGGCACCCAGGTGGCCTTCGCCCGCTACACCAGCGACTTCGAGGCGACGATGTGGGTGGCCGCCGCGGACGGCGCCGGCGCCCGACAGCTCTCCACCCGCATCGCCTACTGGGACAACCCGAAGTGGTCAGTGGAAGACCAGCTCGCGCCCGCGGCCAGCGTCACCGTCCCGGCCTACACCGCCCGGAGCGCCACAGCTTCGATTGGCGCGGCTGACGGTGACGACGCAGCGGGATCGCTGAGCAGGGAGTGCCGCCTCGACGCCGCGACCACCTGGAGCCCCTGCGGCCCAACCCTGCCCCTCGCCGGGCTCACCGTCGGGACCCACACGGTCAGCGCCCGCGTGACCGACCCCGGCGGCAAGCAGTCGGCCGTGGTCTCGAAGAGCTGGGTAGTCTCGGCGCGTGGTTTCGACGGGGACGGGATCTCCGACATCCTCGCCGTCACCTCGACCGGAAGCCTCCGGTTCTACCCCGGCAACGGGAACGGCTACGTCAACAACTCATGGCAGATCGGCGCCGGCTGGAACATCTTCAACACCGTGTTCTCCCCCGGCGACTTCACCGGTGACGGGAACGCGGACCTGCTTGCCCGCAAGCCCTCGGGGGCGCTGATGCTCTACCGCGGCAACGGCGCCGGCGGGTTCAGTGGTGGCGGAGTGCAGATCGGCACCGGCTGGGGCATGTTCAACACCGTGCTCTCCCCTGGCGACTTCGACGGCGACGGCAACTCCGACCTGCTCGGCCGGACCCCGCGCGGGGACCTCTACCTGTACCGCGGCAACGGTGCAGGCGGGTTCATCGGCGGCGGCGTGCGGATCGGCACCGGCTGGAACATGTTCAACACCGTCATCAGCGCCGGCGACTTTGCCGGCGACGGTCACCCGGCGCTGTTCGGCCGCACCCCCGGTGGCGCGCTGTACCTCTACCGTGGCAACGGCGCGGGCGGGTTCAACGGCGGCGGCGTCCAGGTCGGCGCCGGCTGGGGCATCTTCCGGACGATCTTCTCCGCCGGAGACCTCAACGGTGACGGCCACGACGACATCGTGGGGATTAAGCCGGACAGCACCTTCATGGTGTACGACGGCAGCGGCACCGGCCGCTTCACCGTCGCCGGTCGCCGGGCCGGCTGGGGCTGGACTTTCCCCACCGTGTTCGGGGTGCGCTGACCCCAGCTCGCGCACCGACGATGGTCCCGCCCGCACCCCGGGTGGGGCCATCGTCACGCCTGCGTGACCGTGGCGCGCCGTGTGCCGCGCGCGGTCCCCGCCCACATGTCCCCGAATGGCGCCTTGCTTTCCGGAGCCTGCTCGACCTCGGGCTACAACTGTCGCCAATCTCGGGCAAAGCGCAGCTCGCACAGGAACGCGGCTACGAAGAGCGTGACCGCACCTCCATGCGACATCCGGTCATGCAGCTCGTCGCGCGACGCCCGACCATTCGCTCTTGGGCGGCCGGTCGTCGCGATCACTGCGCAGCATCCGCCTAGAACCACTGAAATAGGTGGCTCAGTAGCTGGCCGGCTCTCTTGAGCGGCCCCGCATTCGCCTGCCAGATGAGTTCCTCGCGCACGGAGGACTGCGTCACGTATCGGGCGAGGGGGTCTGTACCTTTGCCCTTCACGAGGTCGCCCTGGAAGATCTTGTAGGTGATGTGCCAAGACGCAACCCCTAAGAGTTCGCCGGCCTCATCCCTGGTGATCACATGCTCGACATCGAGGTTGGAAGCCTCGTGCGGTCGCCAGTCCGCGGGCCGTGCTTCCTCAGGCTGGGGCGGACGGACCTTGTTCACGAACGACGGATGCATGGCGCCCGATCGCAGGTACATCTGTTGGGCCTTCACGACGCTGACACCTTTGGCGCCGAGAGCAAATCCAGGCTCGCGAGACTCGCTCGGATCGTCTTCCCAGAAGCAGACCGGGCACAGCTCGTAAATGTCGCGCTCGAGCAGTGTGCGATACCCGCAGCACGGGCATGCGTGTCGATCGGTCACGGGTCTCATTCTGCCGGTCGACAGCGCCGTTGTTCAGGCTCATGCCGCGGGGCGGTCGTGCCTGCGGCATCATCGCGGACATGACGCAGCGGATCTCACTGCCTGACGCCGGCGTGGAACTCGAGCTCCCGGAAACCGAGGACGGCTACATCTCGGCTGTTCTTTGTCGGAAACCCGGCGGCACGGTCTCATGGCAGGCGCGCCCTCCCGAGGGTGAAGGCGACGCTTGGGTCACGGTCGCCCTCGA